>CAWULI010000028.1:0-10356 GCA_963923155.1 uncultured bacterium | reverse complement strand
TTGGATACACCCTGGAAACGACTTAGCGAGAAGGCCAAGCAAGCGGTTTTACATGGATACGACTATGAAGTTCATGTTCGTTACAAGAATCGCTATGGACGAGTCCGTAATTATTCGACTGGATATGAAGGCGTAATTCCATTTATCCATCGCAAGCACTCGGAGACCGATAGTGACTATGCGCGTGAAAAGTATGAATCTTTCATGCGCGAAATCCCATGTGCGGTATGTAAAGGGGCGCGCTTGAAGCCGGAGATCTTGGCGGTAACTATCGGCGGCAAGACTATTCACGAAATTTGCGAACTATCTATAGATGATTGCGCCAAGTTCTTAAAAGAGATCAAATTGAATGCCAGAGAAGCGAAGATCGCGGAACGAGTTTTAAAGGAAGTCCATGAACGCTTAGGTTTCTTACTAGACGTAGGTTTGGATTATTTGACGCTTTCGAGATCAGCAGGATCACTTTCTGGTGGTGAAGCGCAACGAATACGTCTTGCTACCCAGATTGGCTCCGGATTAGTAGGAGTTCTTTATGTGCTAGATGAACCATCAATTGGTCTGCATCAAAGAGATAACCGACGCTTGATTGAAACTTTGACCCGTTTACGCGATCTAGGAAATACCTTGATCGTGGTCGAACATGATGAAGAGACGATTCGAACTGCAGATTGGATCGTAGATATTGGTCCAGGTGCCGGGGAGCATGGCGGTAAGGTCGTAGTTAGCGGTACTTATGAAGAATTAATCAAGAGCAAAGATTCGATCACTGGTGCTTATATCTCTGGCCGGAAGGCGATCGCGATCCCAAAGAAACGCCGACCAGTGGATCCAAAACGTAAATTGGTAGTCAAAGGTGCCAAAGAGAATAATCTCAAGGATATTGAGGTCGAGATACCGCTTGGATTGTTCGTTGCAGTCACCGGAGTATCTGGTTCTGGAAAATCTACTTTGGTAAACGACATCTTGTATGTGGCGCTTGCTAATAAATTAAATGGTGCGCGAATGGTCGCAGGTCGTCATCGCACGGTGACCGGAATCGATAATTTGGACAAAGTTGTCCATGTCGATCAATCACCAATAGGTCGTACTCCAAGATCCAATCCCGCCACCTACACCGGAGTCTTCGATAAGGTGCGCGCACTTTTTGCGGAGACCACCGAAGCGAAGATTCGTGGCTATCAGCAAGGTCGCTTTAGCTTTAACGTAAAAGGTGGTCGCTGCGAGAACTGCGCGGGTGACGGCACCATCACCATCGAGATGAACTTTTTGCCGGATGTATATGTACCTTGCGAAGTCTGTCACGGCGCAAGATATAACCGCGAAACATTAGAGGTGCATTACAAAGGTAAAACCATCGCCGATGTTTTGGATATGCCGATCGAGGAGGCTTATAACTTCTTTGAATCAGTTCCGACCATCGCACGCTATCTAAAGACGCTCTGCGATGTTGGTTTAGGTTATGTGCGTTTAGGCCAATCCGCGCCTACTTTGTCAGGTGGCGAAGCGCAACGAGTTAAGTTAGCGACAGAATTACAGCGTCGCTCTACCGGTCGAACTATCTATGTACTAGATGAACCAACTACTGGTCTTCACTTTGAAGATGTAAATAAATTACTCGGGGTACTTAATCGCCTGGTAGAAACTGGCAACACCGTAGTTGTAATCGAACATAATTTAGATGTAATTAAAAGCGCCGACTGGATCATTGATATGGGACCAGAGGGCGGATTCCGTGGTGGCACGGTGGTAGCGCAAGGAACGCCAGAAGAGGTGGCGAAAGTAAAGAGCAGTTATACCGGCCAGTTTGTCAAAGAAATCTTGGCAAATAACCGCGCCTCGAAAAATGCCAGCTAATTTCAAACCTACCGAGATCCCAACCGAACCTGGGGTCTATCGCTTTTATGATGTTAACGATCGCATCCTGTATGTAGGTAAGGCGCTCAATTTAAAGAATCGACTCTCGAGTTATTTTCAAAGTAATCTGCCCGAACGAACTGATCGCATGGTTACCGAGGCAGTGCGCGTCGATTGGACGATCGTGAGTAGCGAAGTTGAGGCGCTGCAACTTGAATACACCTGGATCAAGCAGTTCAAACCGCCATTTAATGTTCGTTTTCGTGATGATAAGTCTTATCCATATCTGGCGCTGACTTTAGAAGATAAATTTCCGCGACTGTTTATCACTCGCCAAGAGAAGCGAAAAGGCATCAAGTATTACGGGCCGTATATCCAAGCCTGGGCTTTACGAACCACTCATGACACCTTATTAAAAGTATTTCCAGTTCGCAGTTGCTCTGCAGGTAACTTCGAACGAGCCAGAGTTTCCAAGCGCCAATGTTTGCTCGGCGATATCGGGAAATGCGCGGCGCCATGCGTTGGATGGATCTCAGAATCAGAACACAAAGAGCTAGCCCAACGTTTAGATAAGTTCCTGGCTAGCGGCGATAGCGATCTAGTTTCAATACTTGAAAAGGAGATGTCAGAAGCCGCGGCAAAAGAAGAGTACGAGCGAGCCGCAAGATTAAGAGATCAAGTAACTGCGCTTACCACTGCGCAAGAATCAAGCGCCGCCGCGTTATCAGAGACCATCAATGCCGACGTGATCTCGTTTTACACCGAAGGCCTTCACACCGCCGCATCTGTATTTACCATTCGTGGCGGGTCGATTAGAGGATCACGAAGTTGGATCCTTAATCAGAATGAGGTCCTAGAGGGTGAAGATGAAGCGACGCCTTTCCTGATCTCGATTTATAGCGGTGAGGATGAGATTCCCGGTGAGTTGATCATAAATCGCGATGTCGATACCAATCTGGCCCAATTCTTGAGTGAATTAAGAGGCAAGAAGGTAGAGATCCGCAAGCCACAACGCGGCGAAAAATTGGAGTTATCGCAGACTGTCGAACGTAATGCCAGATATTCATTGATTCAATATCTATCCAAACGTGCGAATGATGCTGCGGTAAGCGGTAAGGCGCTGAACCAGATTCAAGAGGCGTTAGCTTTAGATGGCCCGCCGTTAAGGATCGAATGTTTTGATATCTCGAATACCTCTGGCACCACCGTAGTCGCATCAATGGTGGTCTTCGAAGATGGTCAAGCGAAGAAGAGTGATTACCGAAGATTTATTATCGAAGGCACTAAAGATGACACTGCTTCCATGCATCAAGTTTTGAGTAGAAGGATGAAGAGATGGTTGGCAGATCAAAATGTGGAGATCGGCGAATCGGTCGGAAAATTTGCCTACGCTCCAAATTTGATCGTGGTTGATGGTGGTGCACCTCAAGTCAACGCCGCAGAGCGGGCTCTCCTTGAGTTAGGAATTACCGATATCTCGGTTATTGGATTGGCCAAGCGATTGGAAGAGGTCTGGTTACCTGGTAATCCTGATCCATTGATATTGCCTCGAAATAGTGAAGGCCTTTACTTGCTGCAACGGGTGCGCGATGAAGCACATAGATTTGCAATAACCTTTCATCGATCACGCCGTTCAAAAGTTATGCTGGAATCGTTGTTAGATGAGATCGATGATTTAGGTCCGACTAGGCGCGCAGCGCTCTTAGATCGTTACGGAAGTGTGGCGGCGCTCAAGAAGGCGACGGCGGCAGATATTGCGCTAACTCCAGGAATTGGTGAACGATTGGCAAACGAAATTTCGCAACACCTTCAAAATCAGAACGAATCCTCGGTAGAAATAGATATGGAAACCGGTGAAATTAAGGATGCTTGACACATCTAGGAGGATGTTGCCATGAGCGCCGAATTGTTACTGCTTACCGGGATGTCTGGCGCCGGTCGATCCACCGTAGCCCATGCCCTTGAAGATGCCGGATGGTATGTAGTCGACAATTTACCGCCAGCCCTAGTGCTTGGTTTAGTGCGCGCATCCGATGCCGAGCGGATCGCAGTCGTTGTTGATGTGCGTACCGGAAAATATTTCGATGATTTAAGTAGCGCAATCCAAGAACTTAAAAGCGCCGGAATCAACTATCGAATGCTCTTTCTCGATGCCTCGGATCAAGCGTTAGTCCAAAGATTCGAATCCACACGTCGGCCACATCCGCTGCAAAGTAGCGGTCGGATTGTCGATGGAATCACCAAAGAGCGTGCCAGGTTAGAAGAGTTTCGTGCAGATGCAGATCAAGTTATTGATACCAGTAATCTAAATGTGCATCAGTTAGAGAAGCGAATAAATGAGTTCTTCACCGAACGAGGTGCGCCAGGTGTCCGAATCAACGTACTTAGTTTTGGATATAAATATGGAATCCCAGTAGATGCAGATTTGGTTTTGGATTGTCGCTTCATTCCTAATCCGCATTGGGTTCCAGAGCTACGCCCCCAAACTGGACAGAGCGAAGCAGTTAGCAAATATGTTCTATCGCAAGAAGGTGTTAATGAAACTATCGCCGACTATGCGAAGCTGATGAAGGACATGAGCGCGGGTTATCTACGAGAAGGAAAGAAGTACATCACCTTGGCTGTGGGCTGCACCGGTGGCAAACATCGAAGCGTGGCAATTGCGGAGGAATTAGCGAAACAGTTATCAGGTTCATTAAAGAGCGCGAGTGGTGAATTTGTAATAGAAGCGCATGCAGTCCATCGCGATGTGGGCCGGGAATGAGCCAATTAGATTTCTCGACACCTAAAGTAGTTGCGCTTGGCGGTGGTCATGGTCTGGCAGCGACCTTAAGTGCGCTTCGTCAACTAACCCATCAAATCACTGCGATTGTGACGGTTGCAGATAATGGTGGATCAAGTGGACGACTTCGCGAAGAGTTTGAGATCTTGCCACCAGGCGATCTGCGAATGGCGTTAACTGCGCTCTGCTCGGACGATGAGTGGGGTAGAAGTTGGGCTGAGATCTTGCAATATCGTTTCACAAGTGAAGGTCATTTAAACCAACATACTGTTGGCAATCTCTTGTTAACAGCGCTCTGGGATCGTGATGGAGATTTTGTCGCAGGCTTAGATCGAGTTGGCTCACTTCTTCGCGTGATTGGAAGAGTTTTACCGATGGCAGCGGAGCCTTTGGATATCGAAGGCACTTTTCAAACAAATGTAGGGCGATTTGTAGTTAGGGGACAGAAAGAAGTAGCCACTGCAAAGGGAAAGCTCGAATCAATTCGAATAATTCCAGAAGATCCACCGGCTAGACCTGAGGCCTTGAGAGCGATAGAGAACGCTGATTACATCACCATGGGACCTGGCTCGTGGCTGACATCGGTCTTGCCACATCTGATGGTGCCAGCGCAACGCGAAGCGCTATCAGCTAGTAAAGCCAAGAAGATAATATTGTTGAACTTAGATGCCCATCCATCATTTACCGGCGCATCTATTGAAGAGTTCGCTGGTTACACGCCTGAAGAGCATTTAAAATTATTAAATCAATATGCGCCATCGCTTCGATTTGATTATGTAATTGCAGATCGCACATCTGGTGGAGAGAACCTTGAAGCAATGGTTGAAGGTTATGGCGGAAAACTGATACTTTCAGATTTACGCCGCTCACCTGGGGCGATCTATCATGATGTAGCGAAATTAAATTCTGTTTTCCGCCACATTTTCGAGGAAATTAGGGTTGAATAGCATCGTTATGGCAATGACCTCTAGCGTTAAAGACGAACTTACTCGGCTATCAGTAACCAAACCTTGTTGTCGTAAGGCCGAAGTCTCAGCTCTAGTTCGCTTTGCCGGTGGGCTTCATATCGCTGCGGGAAAGATAGTGGTCGAAGTCGAATTAGATGCCGCTCAGAGTGCACGCCGGTTACGTAAAGATATCGCCGATTTATATGGCCATGAATCTGATCTTGCCGTAATCTCTTCATCCGGTATTCGCAAAGGTTCTCGCTACGTAATTCGCGTAATAGAAGATGGCGAAGCTTTGGCACGTCAAACAGGTTTAGTTGATTCAAATAATCGACCAATTCGCGGCCTACCTCCGCAAGTCGTTAATGGTCCAATCTGCGATGCTGAAGCAGCTTGGCGCGGCGCATTCATCGCGCATGGTTCTTTAACTGAACCTGGTCGCTCCTCCTCATTAGAGATTACCTGCCCGGGACCAGAAGCGGCGCTAGCTCTAGTAGGTTCAGCGCGACGTTTAGGAATTACTGCCAAAGCGCGCGAAGTACGCGGTGTTGATCGAGTTGTGATTCGTGATGGTGATGCTATCGGTGCGCTTCTGACTCGACTTGGTGCACATGAGTCAGTGATCGCATGGGAAGAACGAAGAATGCGTCGCGAAGTTCGTGCTACTGCAAATCGTTTAGCAAATTTTGATGATGCAAATCTTCGACGAAGTGCACGCGCTGCGGTTGCAGCATCTGCACGGGTACAACGCGCTATGGAAATTTTGGGCGATACCATTCCAGACCATTTGAAAGAGGCCGGCGAATTACGTATCAATCATGGTCAGGCATCGCTTGAAGAGTTGGGATCGCTCGCTTCGCCACCGATGACCAAAGATGCAATCGCTGGTCGGATTCGCAGATTGCTGGCAATGGCCGATAAACGTGCGGCGGAGCTAGGAATTCCTGATACCGAGGCGGGACTCTCACCAGATTTATTGGGTTGAACAGGTAATTTTGATAGAGTAGCGCCGTACCCCAGCGTTGTGGATATTTATGAACATCCAAGCCCGCTGGGTTTTTTATTTGAAAGGTTTTTCTAACCATGTCCGTAAAAGTTGGTATTAATGGTTTTGGCCGCATTGGTCGCAACTTCTTCCGTGCCGCCCTTAACAATCCCAATATTGAAATCGTCGGTATTAATGATCTAACCCCAACTGCGACTTTGGCGCATCTACTCAAATACGACTCGATCCTAGGTCGCCTTCCAGTGGAAGTCAGCGCCGGCGAAGGTTCAATCACCGTCGGTGGCAAGACCATCAAAGTTTTTGCAGAGCGCGATCCAGGCGCACTTGGTTGGGCTGGCGTTGGCGCACAAGTTGTCGTCGAATCAACTGGTATTTTCACCAAGGCTTCAGATGCCGCAAAGCACATTGCTGCTGGTGCCAAGAAGGTAATCATCTCAGCGCCTGCAACCGATGAAGATATCACCATCGTTATGGGTGTTAACGATAAGGCTTATGACCCAGCAAAGCACAACATCATTTCAAATGCCTCTTGCACCACTAACTGCCTAGCTCCATTTGCAAAGGTACTACATGAAGAGTTCGGAATTTTGCGCGGTCTTATGACTACAGTTCACGCGTATACCAACGATCAAGTGATCTTGGATTTCCCGCATAAAGATCTACGCCGTGCTCGCGCTGCTGCCACAAATATCATTCCAACTTCGACCGGCGCCGCCAAAGCGATATCGTTGGTACTTCCTGAATTGAAGGGCAAGTTAGATGGTTACGCCCTTCGCGTTCCAGTCCCAACTGGTTCGATCACTGATTTAACTGTTGAATTGGCGAAGGAAGCATCAGTTGCAGAGATCAATGCTGCGATGAAGAGAGCTGCCGAAGGTCCACTTAAGGGAATCATGTATTACACCGAGGATCCAATCGTCTCATCAGATATCGTTACCGATCCGCACTCATCTATCTTTGATGCCGGGCTCACCAAAGCAATCGGAACCACCGTCAAAGTTGCCTCTTGGTATGACAATGAGTGGGGTTACTCAAACCGTCTTGTTGATCTAATCAACTTGGTCGGCAAGAGCCTCTAATTTGAACCGAATTAAATGCCAGATTTAAAAGAGTTGAACGTCAACGGTAAGCGCGTCTTCCTGCGTTGCGATTTAAATGTCCCACTCAAAGAGGGCGTGATTACCGATGACGGGAGAATTCGTGCCTCACTTCCCACTATTAAACAACTCCTCGACAAGGGTGCCGCTTTGGTCATTGCGGCGCATCTCGGTCGACCAAAGGGAGAGGCAAAACCAGAACTTACTCTGGCGCCGATAGCAAAGCGCCTTGGTGAGCTACTTGGTAAAGAGATTCAATTCGAATCAGTCTCATCGGTAGTGAATCAATCAGTACAAGATCGCGCAAATTCCTTAAAAAGTGGCGAGATTCTTCTGCTTGAAAATATCCGATATTCAGCGGCGGAAACTTCCAAAGATGAATCCGAAAGAGCTAGTTTTGCAAAAGAATTGGCGAAACTGGCAGATGTGTATGTTGGTGACGGATTCGGTGCGGTACATCGCAAACATGCCTCGGTATACGATCTTGCAAAATTACTTCCTAATGCACCGGGGTTATTAATCGCCGCTGAAGTTGAAGTATTGAAAAAGCTAACTGTTGATCCGGCCCGGCCATATGGAGTGGTTCTAGGTGGCGCAAAGGTCTCTGACAAACTCGGCGTCATTGAGAATCTATTGGGCAAGGTCGATGTACTTGCAATTGGTGGTGGAATGCTCTTTACCTTCTTGAAGGCTCAAGGTAAGGAGATAGGTAAATCACTCTGCGAAGATGAGATGTTAGAAACCGTAAAGGGGCTACTTGCGACAGCGGAACAGAACGGCGTAAAACTTCTTTTGCCAACCGATATTGTGGTAGCGCCAGAATTTTCTGTTGATGCTAAACCAACTCTGGTAAGTGCGGATGCGATTCCGGCAGATCAATTAGGACTTGATATTGGTCCAGAGTCCGCTAAGGCATTTGCCGATGTGATTGTTGGTTGTAAAACCGTTTTCTGGAATGGTCCAATGGGCGTATTTGAATTCCCGAACTTTGCCAATGGAACTAAGGTGGTTGCAGAGGCGCTAACTAAGGTCTCGGGTATCTCTGTAGTAGGTGGCGGTGATTCCGCAGCTGCAGTGCGCAAACTAGGATTTGCAGATAACCAATTTGGTTATATCTCCACCGGTGGTGGCGCATCACTCGAGTACTTGGAAGGTAAAGAATTACCTGGGCTTAAAGCTCTGGGATTTTAAAGTTTCTTAATAGGATTTCTAAAAGGAGCAACCATGCGTAAACCATTGATGGCAGGTAATTGGAAGATGAACTTAAATCATCTCGAGGCGATTGCGGTTGCACAGAAATTGGTTTATTCACTTAGCGATAAGGATTATGACGAGGTAGATGTAGCGATCCTGCCACCTTTTACCGATATTCGTTCGATCCAAACATTGGTCGATGGAGATCGGTTACGCCTCCAATATGGCGCTCAAGATCTCTCACCAGAAGGCAGCGGTGCATTCACTGGAGATATCTCAGGGGGCATGCTCGCCAAACTTGGATGTACTTATGTAGTGATTGGACACTCAGAACGTCGCGCCATTCACAAAGAGAGCGATGAATTGATTAACAAGAAGATCAAAGCTGCGCTAGCAAATGAATTAACACCGATCTTCTGCGTTGGGGAAGAGTTATCAATTCGCGAAGCCGGTACACATGTAGATCATGTGGTAACACAAGTTAAAGCCGGGCTTTCTGGATTCCATAAACCAGAACTCAAGAAGATTGTCATTGCATATGAACCAGTTTGGGCGATTGGCACCGGCAAGACTGCAACACCAGAAGATGCCCAAGAGGTTTGTTCTGCAATTCGAAAGACTATGTCCGAAATCGGATCTGATGAGATCGCAGAGAAGTGTCGAATTCTCTATGGTGGTTCAGTTAAATCTTCCAATGTAGTTGAGATTATGAAACAACCGGATGTCGATGGTGCCTTGGTAGGCGGTGCGAGCCTTGACCCAGAGGAATTCGCGAAAATCGCCAAGTTCTACGCTGCCGCAAACGGCTAATACGCCCGCTTTGACAGGATAGAATCGCCCAATGATTCTTGCGCTATCAATTCTCTTGATCATCACCAGCATCTTGATGGTCCTGTTGGTACTCCTACATAAGGGCAAGGGCTCTGGCCTTTCCGATCTTTTCGGCGGAGGTATCTCCTCAAATTACGGCGGCAGCTCTGTCGTCGAACGAAACCTAGATCGCATAACCATCGTGGTTGGTGGACTCTGGTTTGCGGGAGTAGTTGCGCTCTCCTTATTGTTAAAGTAGTTGTTAAAGAAATTACCAGATTATTTTCTTATTATTGAATAATAAAAAATAATAGAGAAGATTAAAAAGGAGTAAGAGATGGCAGGCGGAAGTGCAATTCGCGGTAGCCGCGTTGGCGCCGGCCCAATGGGTGAGGCCGAGCGTGGCGAGGCGATCGAACGTTTTACCGTTTCATTCTGGTGCGCAAACGGGCATGAGGTCCGTCCTTCATTTGCACAGGAAGAGGATGTAGTTGTTCCAGACGAATGGGATTGCCCACGTTGTGGTTTCCCAGCCGGGCAAGATAAGAACAACCCACCATCACCAATTAAAAATGAGCCGTACAAGACCCATTTGGCTTATGTTAAAGAGCGTCGCACTCCGGCAGAGGCCAACAAGATCCTTGAGGATGCGTTAAAGAAATTGCG
>CAWULI010000027.1:0-11103 GCA_963923155.1 uncultured bacterium | reverse complement strand
CGACCACAGTTCCATTTACTTTGAAAGCAGGCATCCCATAACTGATTACCTCTTCAGCATTCGGAATTATTTCAAGAATGCTTTTACGCATCGCCAACATGGTTTCGCGTTGCGGTGATGGTGCAGAATGGTAGAGTGCTTTTACGTCTCTAGAAGTCACAACCCAATTATAGGTTTAATTGCTTAGCCAGCCAGGGTGTTACAAATTGCACAAAAGGATCCGTAAAATGCCATTGGTCAAAATAAACGAAATAACCATTCACTATTACCGGGCATAACATTGAGGTACAAGCAACACCTACAGTATTTATGTATGGGATACCAAGACCCTTTGCTGCATTTGATTCAATCAAATTTATCTCATGATTATCAGCATTTGGGGTAAAAGATGCACAAAGCACCAAGTTTTGATTGGGTTTTCCGGCGCAGCGTAGCGGGTCTGCAGTCATGCTGGGGTTATTACCAATCAAGATAACTTTATTGGCTAAAGTCTTTAAGTTTGCCAAGGCTTTGGGGAACTCAGAATTCCATAATGAAGAGGTCCCAAAATCATCCTTGTTCGAACCATCAACTGCCGGCTTCCATTGATTGGTTGCGATCAAATAATCAGGACGAATGCTCTTGATTAGCTCTAACGCCTTCTGATTCCATTCATCACATTCTGCAAATGGCTTATTAAGCTGATAAGACCAAATAGTTTTTTGAAGAATAGGGCATGCTAACTTTGCTAAAAGTAGAACACGAAAGCCTTGGACATTTCCGATCTGATCAATTGCGGTCATCCACATGCTGGCATGAGAATCACCGTAAAGCACAATGGTGCGCTTTGCATTTGGATCTCCGCCCCAACATTGAAATAGCTCTACTGATGAAAAATCTGTGGTGCACTTTTGATCAAACCAAGATTTACGGCTAGTTGGAACTTTTAGCAGTGGGGGATTCAAGGACTTAGGTAACTTGGTTAACTTAGTCGCTTGATCAAGTAACTTATTGAAATCAGGCAAGGTCTGCCAATATAACTTCCCAGGTGATCCCCAGCAGATTTGGTTATTGCTATTGGTTTTACCTGGCTGAGCGCATTTAATAGAGGCTGCTTGAGCCGAGTTTTGTGTCGATAAAGCAAGAGTCAACGATAGCGATAGTCCTATTAATTTCTTAAACATAATGGCTCCTAACTAGCAAGGCGATCAGGAAGAAACTGATGATGGCAAATAAGTAAATTGAAATCGTTTTACTCTGGCTTCGATAGGAAAAGTTTCGAAGTGGTTGTTCTACAAATCTGTAATTAATCAGCGAAACCAATGAAATTATCACTAACTCGAAGGAGATTACTTTATTTTGAGTTGTACCCGTTAAATACTCTCTTAGAATCAAGATAGCTGGAAAGTGAACCAAATAGAGGCTGTATGAGATTTGGCCTAATTGAAAAAGCGGACCCTTCTTCACTTGCGGTTGTGCCAAGGTAATGAATGAAGCCGCCAAAATTACCGCGAAAAATGAAGCAACTCGGTTTGGCAACTGCCAAGGCGCCAAGAGAAGTAGCAGCAGGAGCCAAATTACTTTCTGATTTATCTTTGCTGCTTTCCATCCGAACTGGGCAATCAACGCTCCAGCCAAGAGCTCCCAAGCACGTTGCGGTGTGCCATAGAAGTAGTTGGGGTAATTGCTCAAAAGAAAGTATCCGAGGGAACAAACAAACAGCACAATCGAGATCCATCGGCGAATGCCGACGAAGAAGAAGAGCAGCGGCCAGATCAGGTAAAACTGCTCTTCAATGGCTAGTGACCAGAAATGCTGAAATAGATTGAGGTTACCTGCAGCAAAGTAATTTAGATTCTCTTTTAAATAGTACCAATTTGCGAGAAAAAAGTTGGACCAGGTAGCATAAGGAATATTTTGAATCAGAGCGATACTTCCGAGTAAGAGATTAGTGACTATTAAGGTGATTATTAGGATCGAAAGCGCGCTTGGGATAATTCGCTTCAACCGGCGAAAATAAAATTCCCGCAAATATCTAGTTAGATCATAAGTTTTTAGATTTGAGATTTGCTGCGTGATTAAATATCCTGAAATTACGAAAAAGATGTCGACTCCCAGATAGCCATTGGGAAATTTATCTTTGGCTATATGGAAGCAGATGACCGCGAGTATGGAGACGCCACGCAGGCTTTGAATCTCGTAGCGGATCGAACTCATTGAATATTTAGATTGTGCTCTTGAAAATTCTTAACATTTTCGATTAATTTAGATTTATTGAAGAATTTAGGGTTCTCGTTTGCAAAGTGAATATTAGAATCGGTGATTGAAATATCTTCACAATTAATTAGTGCAAGTGAGTGATGCGGTTCATTTATGAAATCTTGGTAGCCATTTGGTCGAAGATCTGTCCTAGGCGGCCATTGCTCAGCCGACGCCATCGTTAAATCAATGTTTTTGAAGAAAATTTGCTTTATTAACCCAAGCCGTTGGGCCCAGACCAAGAGACTGCCCTCGCTCTTTACTTTGAGATTCTCGAAGGTGATGTTCTCTACTGTTCCTTCTAGAAGTCTTTCCGGATTTCCATCAGTCGTGCCATCAGGGTGATCCCATGATGCGGCGGTGACATGTAGCGCTTCGCCATGTCCCCACCAATCTGGGCCATATGCGTGTGTTTCAAGTGTTGAGTCCTTGAAGACCACATTTCTGATCGCACCGCCTTCGCGAGTACGAACAGCAAAACCGCGGTGGCTATCAACTACTTGGCAATCACTTAAGAACACATTTTCGATATCTCCGGCAGATTCGGTGCCCAAAGTGATCGCACCAGATGCGGTTCGGAAGAAGCATTTTTCAATGATGATGTTACGAGTCAATCCATAAACTTCAGTTCCACTGCAGGATTTAACCGAGATGCAATCATCTGCAGTTTCAAAATGGCAATTAGAAATTACTACGTTCTCACAGCGATCAATATCAATCCCATCGGCGTTAGGGACCTTCATGTCGGTCATGATCCTGATGCCATATATGTTCGCGTTATCGCAACCACTCAATCGAAGCGCCCAAAAAGCAGGGTTATCAATGGTGAAATCTCTAAGTTCTACTGAAGGGCAGTCGATTAGAAATATTGTGAAGGGTCGCTCTAGATATTGCGACCTGCCACCAACAGGTGCACGCATCGAATGGATGACTTCGCCACGTTTTTCGATGAAGGCATCCGCATTTCCATCAATAGTTCCAGGACCTGTGATCTGAATGGATTTTGCCTGATAAGCCATAATCCATGCGCGCTTTGGTAATACATATTCAGCAACCACGCCATTAGTAATTTGATCAATGAATAACTCAGGTGGATATTCATCATAATTACCTGAAGCTTTGAGCACCGCACCAGCCTCTAAGTGCAAGTTGATTTTAGATTTAATCAAGAATGGTCCCGATATGAATTCACCAGCTGGGACCACAACGGTGCCACCACCTTGAGCTGCTACGTCGTCAATGCAAGATTGAATTGCGGTTGCGCAATTGGAACCATCATTTTTAGCGCCATATTCAGTGATTTTTATGATCACGGATTTACCAAGCGATTATGTGACCAGAAAAGTCGATCAATTCCTGCAACTGCCTTCGTTAATACTTCATCAGAACCGATGATTTCAAAGGTGGTGCTTTGGCCAGGTAGCAAACTGACTAGTTGATGGTCAGAATTAACTCCCAAGCCAAAGAGCTCCGGAAGTACCGAAAGTTCATGAACATATTTATTTGCAGTTACCGTGAACTTTAATTTCCCAGATTGCAAATCATGCTTGATGCTTAAATCCTGCTTTGGTGCCGCGGTCGCTGGCTTTAAGTTAGTTCGTCTAGCTGCTTGAACATTCTGACCTTGGGCATGAAGGAATCCTTCGAAATTCCCGTCTGCAATAACTGGGAAAATTTCGGTCAATTTAAGGCGCTGAACTTCGAAAGGTTTCAATTCCACTTTGAATTCATGGTTACTGATTAATTCACCTTTGCCATCAATCAAAGTAACAGTTATCGAATCACTCCAGATTTGTTGAGTGTCATTAATGATGGTTAATTCGGCACCTTGATCTACGCGACCAATCGTGAAGGTGCGAGGTTGATATGCCGCCTTCATCGCATGCCAGGCCAACTTTCTAAACCCGGTGTAATCGGTGACTGCCCAACTAATTGCCGGCCACATGTCATTGAATTGCCAGAGAATCGAACCCGAACAAGTTTCGTATAAAGATCTAAAGTGCTTAAGTCCGATTTCGACTGCACGTGCTTGTACTAACGCAGCAGCGTAATACCAAGCCGCACCTTCGATTGGGGGATTGGCAAATTCTCGTTTTAAACCAGCGGCTATCTTGTCCATGCCGTCAAATGCTTTTTGATGATCGGCCAATTTAGGATCTCGTGAATCTAAATTTCTTTCTCCGATTGCATTGGCCAACATGGTCCAACTACCAGGGCCGTTATAACCAAACTCTGCAGCAAAAGACGGTTGGTATTGCTCGTAACGCTCATAACCAAGCTCATTCCAGACATCCCAGATGTGATTGGTACCTGAAGCAAATGAACGAACATCATCACTATGTGTTGAGAACGGGCTTCCCGGAATATATGGTCTGGTGGTATCCCATTTACGAAGTTGATCTGGAATTGTATGTAGATAGAAGTTCTCGCCCCATGGTCTATCACCGAGATCTGGTTTCCATCCCCAATATTGGTAACCTTCAAGGCATTCATTACCACCACACCAAATCACTAACGATGGATGGCTACCAAGGCGCGCTACTGCTTCCTTAACTTCGGCATCAACTTCTTTGAACATTTCATCAGTTTCTGGGTAAGCAGCGCATGCAAATAGGAAATCTTGCCAAACCACGATACCTTCGCGATCACAAAGTTCGTAGAAATCTTCGCTCTCGTAAATTCCGCCGCCCCAAACACGAATGCCGTTTATATTAACTTCGAGCATATCCGAGATTCGTTTTTCATAACGGGCACGAGTGATTCTAGAAGGGAATGGATCATCAGGAATCCAATTTGCACCGCGAATCCAAAGTCTTAAACCATTTACCTTGATGGCAAATAAATGCTTGCCATTATTTATTTCTGAGGTATCAAGCTCGATAGTTCTAAAACCAACTTTTTTGGATGATTTTTGAACAGTGACTCCATTTATTATCAATTCCAATTCTGCTTTATATAGTTTCTGTTCGCCACGGCCACGTGGTTGCCAGAGTTCAACTCTTAGATCCTCTAATTTGAACTCGGCAGAGGGGGCAAACTCCTTGGAGGCGACAACGTTGTCACCATCCTTTAAAGAGAGCCTAAATTGCGCGTTGTCGACCTGGCCGATCAATTGTGCAGACGCCTTTAAATTACATTTTCCATCTACGATTTCAGTAATTGCTGAAAAATTCGAAATTGCTAATTGCTCGAAATCAAATAATTCAATTGGCTTCCAGATACCGGAAGAGATTGTGATCGGACCCCAATCCCAACCGTAACTACAGGCCATCTTTCGCTGATAGTTATAAGGCATGTTGTATGGACGTGGGTAGAGACCTAGCGCTTTAACTTGTTGATCAGCGTTGGAAAGCGGTGCTTCGAAATCAACCTCTAGTTTTACATCGCCAGCTGTCAATTCAGAAGTGATATCCAATAGATAACTTCGGTGCATATTTTTGGTCTGAAGTTTGATGGCGCCATTAATACGAATAGTGGCCAAAGTATCTAAACCGTGAAACTTCAGGAAGTAATTGCGATTGGCAGCCGCTTTAGGAATGGTGGTGAAATAACTACTATCGGTACGCCAGATCCATTGTTGATCTTGTTCTTTGCCATCGACAGAAATGTCATCGATTAAATTTGCGGCGAGTAGATCAAGATGTATGCAACCAGGAACGGTGGCATTTAATTCTGAAGGTAATTTCAGCTGCGCAGCACTGGAATCTTGATTACGCCATTGATTGTGGCCGTCGCTCTCGCCACTACTTGTAAATGCATCTGGTCGGGGAGCGAGCTTAAGTTTCCAGTTCTCCGAAATAAATTTGGAGTTGTTCATCGACCGAAATCGTCCTCGACGCGTTCGATGTCATCTTCTCCGAAATAAGTTCCGGTCTGCACTTCCACAAAGACGATCTCTTCGTTTCCGGTGTTGCTGATGCGATGAAGTACGCCGATACCAAATTCAACGGTATCGCCAGGTTTGACTGGTTTGATAACACCATCGATTGTTACTTCGCCGTGACCGGAGACGATGAACCAATGCTCGGCGCGCTTTTGATGGCGTTGATACGAAAGACGCTTACCTGGATAGACCCAGATGCACTTAACCTTATGGTTTGGAGCTTCTTGCAATACTTCATAGCGACCCCAAGGTCGCTCTGATTTCTCTAGCATCATTCCCTCTCGTTATCCAAGACGCCAAGTGCAGCGCCTAAAAGACCAGCGTCACGATCTAGTTTTGCTGGTCGCAAATCAATCTCTTCTAAGAAGCCAGCAAATTTAGCTTCGTGTAACACATGTTTGCGAAGTGGATTCCAGTAAATGTCTCCGGCTTGTGAAACACCACCACCAATCACCACAGTATTTATATCCAAAATTCCCAATACATTTACGATGGCGTTGGCTAGCGCTAACGTGCCACGATCAATACTTTCAATTGCAAAACGATCACCTTTTCTTGCAGCTTCGGCAAGATTGCGGAAATCATGTTGCTCGGATTTCCAACCAATCGAAAGCGCATGCTCAACCATCTTTGGTCCGCTGGCATAAGTTTCCACACAGCCGATTCGTCCGCAGGTGCACTGCTTACCTTCAAAAGAAATTGTGTGATGACCAAAATAACTAGCATTTCCAGTTACACCAGTAAATAACTTGCCGCCAAGTATCAAACCACCGCCGATGCCGGTAGATACCACCATGCCCAACATATTTTGACTATCTTGCCCAGCACCCAAGCGATATTCCGCATGTGCTAATGCCATCGCATCGCCATGTAAAACGACGTTTGGAGTTCCGACCAAAGATGCAAACTTGTTAACAATCGGGAACTTTCTCCAGTTCGGAATATTTACTGGGCTGATCTGACCATCATCAAGATGTAAAGGTCCAGCAGATCCGATACCCACGCCAATGCAATTACCTTCGGTGCGTGATAGCAGAGTTTTGCTAGCGCCTTCGATATCCTGCCAAATCTCAGTACCAGAACCCGTGGGAACTTCAACCTTATCGAGAATTTGATATTTCTCAGTAACGATTCCCAGTGCGGCCTTTGTGGCTCCGATGTCGACAGCTAATGCAAAATTAGGCATGGTTCACCACGTTCTTTAGCGTCGGATTCTTTAGCGTTAATTTCATATTCTTGGTGACAAAATCATTTTGCGATGGATTCTGCATGCGATTTAGCAGCACTTGTGCTGCAAGTTTTCCAAGTTGAACTGGATCGTGATCCAAGGTCTTAATTCCCATTAATTTGGCAGAAGGGAAATCATCGAAACTAATTACTTTGCATCGTGAGTTAGAAGATATGATCACTTGGCCAGCACCAATCGCGATCAGATCGTTGGTCGCGATAATTGCATCGATGTGCTCTTCTTCAAGTAACTTATGGGTTGCCGCTTCGGCTTCTTGGCTATTGTGTATGCCGGTTACTACTAAGGTATTTTCGTTGCGAAGTTTGCGTGATAACGCAGCCTTCTTAAAACCAGTAATACGTTCGGCCGCCGTCCAAATAGAAGGGTTATCGGCAATTAGCGCAATCTTTTTGCAACCTTGAGATAGCAGTTCATCGATACAAATAGCCACACCGCCTTGGTTATCTACCAAGACCGCATCTGCATCAAGATAAGGAGCTGGTCGATCGACGAAAGTGAAAGCAAAGCCGCGTTTGCGCTCCATATGTAGATATGAATAATCCTCGCCAGATGGCACGATCATCAATCCACGTACGCGACGTTCCAAAAGAGACTCTATGAGCGTTCTCTCGCGCTCACCATCATCGCGAGCAGTGGCGATGATCAAGTCCAGTCCTGATTTTGCTAGAACTTCTTCGGCGCCTGAAGCAAGACCGGCGTAGAAAGGGTTTGCTAAATCTGAAATTACCAGCCCGATTAAATTTGAGAGCGCACCACCACGTAATTCTCGCGCGATGCGATTAGAACGGTAGCCAACTAACGCTGCAGCTTTCTTTACCTTCTCTGCGGTATCAGGTGCAACGTTGGTGGAATCATTAAGCACGCGCGATGCGGTCTTGATGCTAACGCCAGCGATTGCCGCGACATCACTAAGAGTAGGGTGCGAGACCGTGGTAATTTCTTTCATTAGGCCACGCTCGCTAATTTGAAACTGATATCGCCGGTAAAGGCTGGTAATTTGATCGAGATTGAATTTTTATTTGCTACACCTTTAGTGCTGGCTAGCACCTTTCCAGAGAGCGTATTCATTATTGAGACAGTATAGTTTCCATTCTTAATGACGGGAATTTTGAGTGTTCCACCATTTGATTTTGGAATCTGGAAATTTGTGCTGATGTTTTTCTTGCTCTTTAATGCCGCAATAGCCGCATTCAACAAAAACTCTTTCTTTGCTGAGAGCGTGTAATTATTTAACCTGGTCCAACCAATAGTCGTAGCTTCGTTCTGCAGCAAGAAGGTACGAGTAGCAGCGATACTTGGAATCTCAACCTGATTCATCTTCACCAGGTCCAAACCTTTGATCAAATTACTAAGACCTTTGGTATGTCCCCAAAGTCCGAGCGGATCAACGTAGGTATCCCACCACCAATATGAGGCAGGGGAGTTAAAGCCCAAGAAAGTCGCCGCCCACTGCGCATTGTGTAGATGCAAACCAGTGGGATCGGCAAATGGATCTTCGGTTAATGTGCCAGAACCCATCTCACCTAGAACCGTTGGCTTATTGGGTAGATATTCTTTCATCGCATCTGCGACATTTCTTAATACTGTTACGGGATCATTTGAATCGTAAATGTGTACGGATGCAAAATCCACCGGTTCCCAATCGCGGATACTTCCAGCAGTAGACCAAGAAGTTGTGATCAAATTCTTATAAGGATCGAATTTTTCTAAGTGAATTCTGGAATCCTTCATCCAAACAGATAAATCATCTTGTGAAATCGGAGTGAAGTTGACTTCATTCCACCATTCCCACGCGAATAGATTTGGGTAAGCAGCATAACGAGCCGCGATATATCGAAGTCTTTGTTGCCAGAACTTAATTGCAATTGGATTAGTCGCAAATTCTGCTGGTGAAGCAAGTGGTCCACCATTCAATTGATTATATGGACTAGCAAACCATTCTGGATTTGTGGATTCGGAGAATGCTCCGTGATTAAGCAAAACCAGTTGAATTCGAATTCCATATTGCGCACCGAGTTTGAATACTTGATCTAAAGTCCACGCATTTTGTAAACGGGCGTTGTAATTACCTAATCCAGTGTCGGCCCATTCGATACCTAGCGACCACGCGGCCATCCAAACACGGGCAACATTTACGCCACCTTCTGAAGCGGCTTTGAACCATTGTTTGTATTTGATTAACTCTTTATAGCGACCGGCCCAAGCGATGTTGTATGCAATTGGCACAAATGGCGCATCACCTTGGTAGAAACCACGACCAGAGATGGTTATCGGAGTCTGAACTTTATAGTCGATCTTCAGAGAGTAATCAGGAATCGAGATGGTCTGCCCATCTATCGCACCGCTGAAGGAGATCTGGATTTCACCAGATTCCAAAGCTCTAAAACGTAAGCGCCATTCGGCTTCGCCGATTTTTTTGGTATTGAAGTCATTGTAATTCTGGAAATTCTGGAACTCTTGATACCAAAAAAGTGGGACTTCGATAGTGCGCCCAGATGCGAATTTGATCTTGGCAATTACATTTGCTGAAGCTGCATCGTAAGGATTGGTAGCAGATGGTAGACCTGTGATCGCAAGTTCAATGGGTGCGTTGGTCGCGCCGCTTGAGATAGTCCGAACTGAGGCGCTATCAGCATGCAAAGGTGCGAATGCGCTTTCAAGTAATAACAAGGAGGCCACAAGTATCGCCAATCGCTTCATTTCAGGATCACTTCAATCCCGAGAGCGCAATTCCTCTGACGAAGTGCTTCTGAGTTACAAAGTAGAGCAAGATTGTTGGCAAGGAGATTAGTAGCGCAAATGCCATCAATGGACCTTGCGACCCGATATTTCCGGCACCGCTATTTTTCAAAAGTGCGATCGCGACTGGCAAATTAGCCATTGATTCACTTTCCGTGATGATCAAAGGCCAGAGGAAGTTATTCCATTCTCCGATGGCGGTAAGGATCATCATTGCAATGATTGCTGGTTTAAGTAGCGGCAGGATGATGCGCCAGTAGATCACGAATTCTTTGGCGCCATCGATACGCGCAGCTTCGATTAATTCATCAGGAATGCTGGATAGATATTGCACGAAGAAGAAGACGATGAAAGCTTTCGGTAACGCAGGGATGATGTAGGCCCAATAAGTATTTAGCCAGCCCAAGTTATGCACTAGCAAGAAGTTAGGAATCAAACCAACCTGCCACGGGATCATCATTGAACCGATGATGATTAGATAAAGTCCGCGCTTTCCTTTGATCCGGTGCTTTGCCACTACATAGGCCGCCATCGAGCCAATCAAGAGTGTCAGAGTTGTGATCATTACATCGACGAAGACGCTATTGAAGAAGAATCTGAAAAGTCCGAATTGAATCTTGGGAAAGCGTTGGAACAAGCCTTGGACCACATCTTGCTGGTATTCCAAAGGGTTGTAACGCGAATCAAAGTAATTGCCCAAGATCGGTTTCTTTGGAAAGACTGTTGGCGGTACCTCTTGCAACTCTTTTACGGTCTTAAATGATGAAGTCACCATCCAGTAATAGGGCGCCAACATGATGACAGTTAGTAGATAAATTGGAATTCGACGGATCTTGCGAAAACGACCTTTCTGTTCGAAAGGGTTAGTAAAACCGCCAAAGCGGTCCATCTTTTCGAGGTCAACTACGGGTGCTTGGTTACTCATCGCAGATCCTCGAGTGATTTGGTGACTTTGATATTGATGAAACTAATTACGAAGATGATAAAGAAGAGC
>CAWULI010000026.1:0-11172 GCA_963923155.1 uncultured bacterium | reverse complement strand
CAAAGGAAAGAGGAGAAAACGTGCTTATTGCACAACGTCCAACACTTACTGAAGAAGTTCTATCAGAGTACCGCTCACGTTTCATCATTGAACCGCTTGAGCCTGGCTTTGGTTACACCCTCGGTAACTCGATGCGCCGTACCTTGCTTTCATCTATCCCAGGTGCAGCTGTTACCAGCATCCGCGTTGCCGGTGCACTTCATGAGTTCACCACCCTCGAGGGCGTAAAGGAAGATTTAACCGAAGTCGTTTTGAACATCAAGAATTTGGTGCTCTCTTCGACCAACGATGAGCCAGCGACCGCTTACATCCGTAAGTCTGGCGCAGGCGTCGTAACCGGAAAAGATGTCGCAGTTCCTGCTGGCGTCGAAGTTCATAATCCTGATCTGCACATCGCAACGCTTAATGGCAAGGCGAATCTAGAGATCGAATTGACCATCGAACGTGGTCGTGGATATGTGACTGCAGTCCAGAACAAGGCAGTTGGTGCTGAAATCGGACGCATTCCAGTTGATTCAATCTATTCCCCAGTTCTAAAGGTCACTTACAAAGTCGAAGCGACTCGTGTCGAGCAGCGCACCGACTTCGATCGCCTAGTTATCGATGTAGAGACCAAGGCATCAATGAAGCCACGCGATGCAGTTGCATCTGCTGGTCATACATTGGTGGAGTTATTTGGATTGGCACGCGAACTTAACCTTGATGCTGAAGGTATCGATATGGGTCCATCAGTTATGGATGCAGCGTTAGCGGCTGATTTAGCGCTACCAATCGAGGATCTTGATCTAACTGTTCGTTCATACAACTGCTTGAAGCGCGAAGGCATTCATACAGTTGGAGAATTGGTTAATCGCTCTGAAGCCGATCTACTTGATATCCGTAACTTCGGAAGCAAGTCGATCGATGAAGTTAAGGCGAAGTTAGTCTCAATGGGACTCTCATTGAAGGATAGCCCAGTCGGATTCGATCCAACTCAACACGCGAACTACAACGCACACGAGAACGAGCTAGCAGAGTAATAAAGCGAGTAAAGGAAGAGAAATATGCCAACACCATCCAAAGGCCCACGCCTCGGAAGCGGTCCTGCTCACGAGCGCTTGCTGCTTGCCACACTCGCTGAACAACTATTCCAGCACGGCAAGATCACCACTACTGAGACCAAGGCAAAGCGCCTACGTCCTTATGCAGAGAAGTTAATTACCTTTGCAAAGAAGGGCGACCTTGCGGCACGTCGCGAAGTAATGGCGAAGATTTCAAATAAGTCAGTGGTTCACACTCTCTTTACTGAAATCGGACCTCGTCTAAAAGATCGTAACGGTGGCTACACCCGAATTACCAAGATCGGTCCACGCAAGGGTGATAACGCACCTATGGCAGTGATCGAGGTTCTGTAAGCATTCCGTCATGAATCAACCCACTCTCAATTCTGGGGGTGGGTTTTTTCGTGCCCGGATCGATTTAAGTTATGACGGTACCAACTTCTCCGGTTGGGGTAAACAGCGCGATCAACGCACCGTACAAGGCGAAGTTGAAAGCGCACTCTTTACTTTATTTCAACAGAATCTAGAGACAACTGTTGCAGGGCGTACCGATGCTGGAGTGCACGCGACTGGCCAGGTTTTTCACGTTGATCTGCCAGATATTGATCAGGGAGATCTGGTCTATCGATTAAATCGCATTCTCTCGGATGAGATTCGCATCAAATCAGTGCAGAAAGTCTCCAGTGATTTTCATGCACGTTTTGGTGCGCTACGCCGCCACTATATCTACAAGATCATAGATGGAAATAGAGCCATCGATCCTTTGAAGAGATTTGATATTTCACCTTGGTACCGCGAATTAGATTTAGAGAAAATGAATAAAGCCGCCGAAATGTTGATTGGCGAGAGAGATTTCTTTAGTTTCGCGAGATTCCGCGAGAATTCGACGACCATCCGGGATCTGCAGAGATTTACGTTCAGTCGTGATGAGTCAGGATTGATTACCGCTGAAATATCGGCTGATGCCTTTCTTTACAACATGGTGCGATCTTTGATCGGTGCGATGGTTTATATTGGCGAAGGTAGGTTCCCGGTTGATTGGGCAAGAGAAGTCTTGGAAAGAAAAGAACGACCATCAGATTCGATCGTATTTCCAGCGCGCGGCTTGACCTTTGTTGGTGTGGATTATCCGGAAGATTCGCAATTGGCAGCACGCGTAGCCAAGACCATGGCCCTTAGAAAATCGAACAATGATGCGGACGAACAGGATGATGAGTAATTGGGCCATATAGATGTAAGTGGCGTTGAATATTCGCTCTCTGATGGCCGAGTGCTATTAAATGAAGTCTCATTTCGAGTTGGCGATGGCCATAAGGTTGCCTTGATTGGACCAAATGGTTCGGGTAAGACCACGCTTTTAAAGATGATTGCAGGAGATTTAGAACCTGAAGAGGGAAGCGTGGCGATTACCGGTGGCCTTGGTGTGATGCGCCAGTTCATCGGAAGCGTTCGCGACGATTCCACAATTCGTGATCTGCTCTTATCTGTGGCTCCGAAGCGAATTCGTGATGCCGCCTTAGCAATCAAGGAAACCGAAGCGCGTATGTACGAAACAGCAGCAGAGAAAGATCAGATGGCATATGCCGAAGCAATTGTCGAATGGGGTGATGCGGGCGGATATGACTTCGAGGTCATCTGGGATACCTGTTGCACGGAGACTTTAGGAAAGTCCTTCGAAGCGGTCGCAGAACGAAAGGTAAATACTTTATCCGGCGGAGAGCAGAAGAAATTAGTAGTGCGCGCGCTACTTGAAGGTCCCGAAGAGACGCTCCTACTTGATGAGCCGGATAACTATTTAGATGTTCCTTCAAAGCGTTGGTTAGAAGAAGTTATCAAAGAGACGAAGAAGACGGTGCTCTTTGTCAGCCACGATCGCGAATTGTTAGAAGAAGTTTCTACAAAGATCGTGGCACTAGAGCAAGGTCATAATGGCAATACTGCTTGGGTACATGGTGGAAAGTTCTCGACTTGGCATGAGGCAAGGCGCGCTCGCAACGAGCGTTTTGCCGAAGTACTTCTTCGATGGGAGCAAGAACATACTCGCTTAAAAGAACTTGTTCTAACTCTTCGTAATCAGGCAAAGTCTTCACCAGATATGGCATCTAAATATCGTGCGATGCAGACTCGTTTACGAAAGTTTGAAGAGATTGGTCCACCTCCTGCACCACCGATCGAACAGAATGTTCGGGTTGGTTTACGTGGTGGACGCACCGGAGTTCGCGCACTAACTTTCGAGAATTTTGCATTGGAAGGGCTAACCGAACCATTTAATTTCGAAGTTTTTTATGGTGATCGCGTGGCAGTTTTAGGTAAGAATGGCAGTGGCAAATCACATTTCTTGAGACTTATAGGTGGCGATCAGAACGTTAAATATTCTGGCAATTTCAAATATGGTGCGCGCGTAGAAGTTGGTTACTTTGCGCAGACACATGCCCACCCAGAGTTCGAAGGTAAAACACTCTTAGAAATATTGTGGGAGGAGCACTCTCTGCAATTAGGTGCTGCTAAATCAGTACTTGGAAAATATGAGATTGACCAAGCGGCGAACCAAAAATTCTCGCAACTATCGGGCGGACAACAAGCTCGCTTTCAAGTTCTGCTCTTGGAGTTGGCTGGAGATACCTTGTTGTTGCTCGATGAACCTACAGATAACTTAGATTTAGCTAGCGCCGAAAGTTTAGAGAATGCACTAAATCAATACGAGGGAACAGTGCTCACTGTTACGCATGATCGATGGTTCTGCCGTGGCTTCACTAGATTCCTGATTTTCGGTGCAAATGGACGGGTTTATGAGGCCAATGAGCCCGTTTTCGACCATTAATTCGCTCATTTTGACCCTATTCACGCTCAAAGGTAAAGTTTGCCCTCTGCCTCACCGAGATATCGGCGGCCAAACTTAGAGAATCAAAAAAGAAGTTTTAAGGAGTAAGAAGCGTGCGCACATATAGCCCAAAGCCTGGCGATGCGGTCCGTAAGTGGTACATCATCGATGCACAGGATGTTGTTCTTGGTCGTCTAGCGACTCATGCCGCTGCACTTCTTCGTGGAAAGCATAAGCCGACCTTCGCCGCTCACATGGATATGGGCGATTTCGTAATCGTCATCAACGCCGACAAGATTTCACTTTCTGGAAATAAGAAGACCCAAAAGTTTGCACACCGCCACTCAAATTTCCCTGGTGGTTTAACTTCAACCGTTTACGGTGATTTGATGGAGAAGCACCCAACTCGTGCAGTAGAAAAGGCGATCAAGGGAATGCTTCCTAAGAACTCAGTTGGTCGTGCTCAAGCAACCAAGCTAAAGGTTTACGCTGGCGCCGAGCATCCACATGCTGCACAGGCACCAACACCATATGTTTTTGACCAAGTTTCACAAATAGTAAAGAAATAACAGGAGATAAAGAGTGTCAGATCAGAATCTATTAGAAGACGATGTAGTTCCTACCTCTTACTCTTCTTCAACCCCAGCAGCAGCGACCAACCGTCCGGCAGTAAAGGCACCTGGTGCCGGTACCGGTCGTCGTAAGGAGGCTGTTGCTCGAGTTCGTCTGGTTCCAGGTTCTGGTCGCTGGGTAGTTAATGGCAAGGATCTTGCTAACTACTTTCCAAATAAGGTTCACCAACAACTCATCTCCGAACCATTTCGTAGCGTCGGTGCAGAGAATCAATACGATGTCTTTGCGCGTATCGATGGTGGCGGAGTTTCAGGACAGGCAGGCGCGTTACGTTTAGGAATTGCCCGTGCGCTAAATGCAATTGATGTCGATGCACATCGTCCAGCGCTTAAGAAAGCTGGCTTCCTAACTCGCGATGCACGCGTTATCGAACGTAAGAAGTACGGCCTCAAGAAGGCACGTAAGCGTTCACAATACTCAAAGCGTTAATACATATCCTAAAAAACGTAAGAAAACGATCAGAAATCGTTAGAGTTCGCAAATGAGCGAAAAGCCGCGACTATTTGGTACCGATGGTATCCGTGGCTTAGCAAATCGCGATCTCACTGCTGAACTTGCACTAAACGTCTCTGTTGCTGCCGCGCATATCTTGGTGGAGAACATAAAAGATCATCGACCAAAAGCGATAGTTGGCAGCGATTCACGCGCCTCTGGCGAATTCCTTGAAGCTGCGGTTGTCGCTGGCTTATCTAGCGCGGGTGTAGATGTTTATCGAGTTGGCGTGTTACCTACACCGGCGATTGCTTATTTAGTTGCTGAAAGCGGCGCTGATCTTGGTGTGATGCTCTCGGCCTCACATAATCCAATGCCAGATAACGGAATCAAATTATTCGCACGCGGTGGCGGAAAATTAGATGATTCAATCGAAGATCAGATTCAAAATCGCATGGAAGAACCCTGGGAGCGCCCAGTAGGTAAAGCGGTCGGAAGAGTAATTCTCGATTCAGAGGCAAAAAATCGTTATCTAAATTATTTGAACTCTACTGTCACAACCAAGTTAGATGGCATAAAAGTTGTGGTGGATTGCGCTAATGGTGCCGCTAGCTTCGTCGCTCCAGAAGCGTTACGTCGCGCAGGCGCGGATGTAATTGCCATCGCGAATACCCCTGATGGCTGGAATATCAATGATGGCGTCGGTTCAACACATTTAGATTTCCTAAAAACTAAAGTAAAAGAACATGGTGCAGAACTTGGAATTGCACATGATGGCGATGCAGATCGCTGTCTGGCTGTCGATGGTCACGGAAATGAAGTCGATGGCGATCAAATCATCGCAATCCTGGCAACCGGAATGAATTCCCGAGGCGAGCTACCAAAGAGCACTGTCGTTGCAACAGTGATGAGCAATTTTGGATTCATGAAAGCGATGCAAGAAGCTGGGATTCAGGTAGAAGTAACTGGCGTTGGTGATCGTTATGTATTAGAGAAGATGCTGGCGGATGACCTTACCCTCGGTGGCGAACAATCCGGTCATGTGATCAATCGCAAATATGCAAATACCGGCGATGGTTTGTTGACGGCATTGCAATTATTACAAGAATTAAAACGAAGCAATAAATCATTATCCGAAGCGACGAAGATTATGAAAAAGATGCCTCAAGTTTTAATCAATGTGAAAGACGTAGATAAAGCTCGATTGAGCGATAATGAAGCAATTAAGAGTGTGATTGCAAAGAAAGAGGCGGAATTAAATGGCGCGGGAAGAATCTTGCTTCGCGCATCAGGTACTGAATCGCTTGTGCGCGTGATGGTTGAAGCGAGCACTGATACTCTTGCCTCTAGCGTTGCCGAAGAGTTAGCAACGCTCGTAAAGAGAGAGTTAGGAAGCTAAAGTGTGCGGAATTGTGGGATATACCGGTCCACAATCTGCTGCTAATCCATTAATTGAAGGCCTACGACGTCTGGAATACCGTGGCTATGACTCCGCCGGTATCGCACTTGGAACTGCAAACAAATTATTTGTCGTAAAAAAAGCTGGCAAGCTCGCCAATCTAGAGAATGAATTAAATTCAGTCCCTGAAGTACATTCTGGAATTGGACATACCAGATGGGCAACACATGGTGGCCCAACTGATCGTAACGCCCATCCGCATCTTGATAATGAAGGAAAGCTAGCGGTAATCCATAACGGCATCATCGAGAACTATTCGGAATTGAAAGCCGAGCTTCAATCAAAGGGACATCAATTTCACTCAGATACCGACACCGAATCTGTTGCGCATTTGCTAAGTGATTTACGAAAAGAGCATGACGGAGATTTGACAATTGCAATGCGCGAAGCGGTCAAGCGCCTACGAGGTTCATTTACCTTGTTAGCAGTGCATGCCGATAAGCCTGAATTGATTGTTGGTGTGCGTCGCAATTCTCCGCTTGTTGTAGGGCTAGGAGATGGTGAAAATTTCATGGCCTCAGATGTCGCGGCTTTTATCGAATACACGAAGCGAGCAGTAGAACTTGGCCAAGATGAAGTCGTGACCATCACACCGAATTCAATTTCAATCACAGATCTGGATGGCGTTAGTGTCAATCCGCGTGAATATCAGATCTCTTGGGATTCGGCAGCGGCACAAAAAGGTGGTTACCCACACTTCATGTTGAAAGAGATATTTGAGCAACCTAAAGCGGTTGCCGATACCCTGATTGGTCGTTTGCATAGTGGCAAAATTCTGTTAGATGAATTGAGTCTAACTAGCGCGGAGATAAAGAATTTAAAGAAAATCGTGGTCTTAGCCTGCGGCACGGCATATCACGCCGGCATGGTTGCTAAATATTCGATCGAGAAATGGTCTCATATTCCAGTCGAAGTGGAATTAGCCAGCGAATTTAGATACCGCGATCCAATCGTTGATAAAGAGACGTTGGTAATCGCAATCTCGCAATCTGGTGAGACTATGGATACTTTGATGGCGCTTCGCCATGCCAAAGATTCTGGTGCAAAAGTATTGGCCATCTGCAATACCAATAGTTCGACGATCCCACGTGAATCTGATGCGGTGATTTATACCCATGCTGGACCAGAGATTGCAGTTGCATCCACTAAAGCCTTTTTAACCCAAGTTGTAGCAACTTATCTAATTGGTCTTTACCTTGGTCAGGTAATGGGTACATTAACTGAACGACAAATAGAAACGCTCTACAACGAGATGTTGGAACTACCGGGAAAAATCGAACAGATCTTAGAAACTGTCGAACCTTTACGCGAATTGACACGAAGTTTTGCCGACAGCACTTCGGTACTTTTCTTGGGAAGACATGTGGGTTATCCGGTTGCCCTGGAAGGTGCATTGAAATTGAAAGAGTTGGCTTATATGCATGCTGAAGGTTTTGCCGGTGGAGAATTGAAACACGGACCTATTGCATTAATCGATCAAGGAACTCCTGTAATTGCGATAGTTCCTAATACTCATGAAAATGGTTTAGACGAGAAGATGCTCTCTAATATTCAAGAGGTTCGTGCACGTGGTGCAAAAGTAATTGCGATTGCCGCGGAAGGAACTGAAGTTCCAGGTGCCGCACATATAATCAGGATTCCAAACGCCCCACAATTACTTCAGCCGGTGCTCACAACTGTTCCGTTACAAGTTTTCGCATATGAAATGGCAGTCACTCGTGGCAATGATGTGGATCAACCAAGAAACTTGGCTAAATCTGTCACGGTGGAATAGTGGAACAACGACGCAAAGAGATGGTGCGCGCCCTTAGATGGGCCGGCTTGCTCTTTTTTGGATTTCTTCTAGTTACCCAGCAGGTTATCTCTAACGGACCACTGATTCATTTAGATGCAAGGATCTTTAATGCTGAACGCCCTCATCTAACTAAACTTGAAAAACTAATCTTGCTACGCATCGATAATTTAGGACTGCGTGGTGTGACCGCTACGATTCTTCTGATTACCGCATTCTTTATCGCCAGGCGATTCAAATCTTGGCGACCGCTAAATCTTTCAATTTTGGCGGTGTTGACCCTTAACTTGGTGGTTGGTCTGGCAAAGCTTGGCGTTGGAAGAACTAAACCAAAGTTAAATGTGGATTTGGTTTATGCCGGAGGACTTTCATATCCAAGTGGTCACGCGTCGAACGCGATTCTCACTTGGGGGGTTCTGGCCTACATTCTCTATCGCTATTCGCATCCAGATGCCTGGCATCCATTGGCGATGGGGGTGGCAGCAGGAGCCTTCACAATCGGTGTCTGCATCGTTAGCGCCTTTAGAAATACCCATTGGTTGAGTGATCTACTTGGTGGACTTTTTATCGGCGGCGCACTATTAGTTTTGGTGATAGCCGTTGATAGATTCGTGCCATCAAAGAAACAGACTCGGTGAGCAATGATTGATGGCATTGGAATCGATGTAGTTGATATTGCTCGTTTCGAAGAATCAATTACTCGCACACCCGGATTAGCGGATCGACTATTTACCGAAGTTGAAAAGGTAAAACCAATCTCATCTCTTGCAGCACGTTTTGCGGCCAAAGAAGCGCTATTTAAAGCTCTGCGTGGACCAAAGGGATTGAATTGGCATGATTGTGAAGTGGTGAGCCTAGAAAACGGTGCACCGGTTTTCTTATTTCGAAATCAAATCGCAGATCTAATTGATGGTGCGAATGTGCATCTCTCACTTTCGCATGATGCGGGAATCGCATCCGCGATGGTGGTGATAGAGCGATGATCAAAGTTGAGATTGATCTAAATGCGCTTAAAGCTAATTTGCGTTACATAAAGGCGAAAGCCGGAGTGCCTGTCTTAGCGGTCGTTAAAGCCGATGCTTATGGACATGGATTGGTTAGATGTGCGCAAGCCGCAATTGAAGCTGGTGCGGATTATTTGGGCACCGCAACCTTAAGTGAAGCGTTCGCGTTACGCGAAGCAGGGATCAAAGCTCCATTGTTAGCCTGGCTGTTGCCGCCCGGTGAAGATTTCAAACGTGCAGTGCAATTAAATATCGAACTAGGGCTCTCTTCTTTATCCGCCTTCGATGAAGTAAATGCAATTCCAGGTGCGAAGATACATTTAGAAGTTGAAAGCGGGATGGGGCGTGGTGGTTTTTCGAATGAATGGCCGGAGTTATTAAATAGAGATTTGAGCAAGGTGTTCGGAATCTTTACCCATTTAGCGCGTGCTGATGAACCCAGCGAAGCACAAAATAAAACTCAGCTTGAAAATTTCGAGATATTTGTTAACGATCTAAAAGCGCGTGGAGTAAATCCGATAAGACATCTTTCTAATACTGCCGCGACACTCTCTAATCCTGATGCTAAATACGACATGGTCCGTGTAGGCATTGCGATGTATGGCCTATCTCCTTTGGGTCGCGATGAAAATTTGAAACCAGTTATGAAAATCAAAGCCAAACTAGTTTTGGTTAAGGATTTACCGAAAGGTCATCCAATCGGTTATGGAGCATCTGAAGTGACCAAATCTGATACCAAGATCGGTATCGTCGGAATGGGATATGCCGATGGGATTCCTAGAAACGCGAAGGGCGCTGGAGTAACTTTCATGGGTCAGACCGCACCAATAATTGGCAGAGTTTCTATGGATCAATTTGCTGTTGATCTAGGAGCAGAGAGCAGTGCCAAATCAGGTGATTGGGTTACTGTGATTGGTGAGAAATTTGACGCTTACGATTGGGCGCAAGCATGTCAGACGATTCACTATGAGATAACCACCCGAATCAGCCAAAGAGTTCCTAGATTTTATCTAGAAGATAAAGAATAATAATTAAGTGCTGCGCATCGAGGCGTTAAATATCCATTTTGGTGGCTTACAGGCTCTCAAGGATGTGTATCTAGATTTAAAACCGAACGAAGTTGTTGGGCTGATTGGACCAAACGGCGCTGGAAAAACCACGCTATTTAATGCGTTATCTGGCATCGTAACACCTGACTCTGGTCGATTAACTTTTGCCGGAGCGCAAATTCCTTTTCCTAAACCATACCAACTAGCAGAGTTAGGTATCGCTCGCACATTACAAGGTGTTGGCTTGTTTGGTGATTTAACTGTATTAGAGAATGTAATGATCGCAGCGCAGCATGAGACGAAGGTTGGTCTATTCAAAGCAGCATTTGGCCTAGAACATAAAGATGAAATCAATTTGGAAAATCGAGCGATGCAATCACTTGCGATGGTTTATGCATCGGATTTAGCCCATCGTAGGGCAGATTCACTCTCATACCCTGATTCAAAGCGTGTTGCGTTGGCGAGAGCCTTGGTGAATCAACCAAAGATTTTGATGCTTGATGAACCCGCAGGAGGACTAGGCGCACAAGATATTACTTGGATGAATAATCTAATTCGAACTTTAAAATCCCAGATGTCGATTCTTTTAGTCGAGCATCATATGGATGTGGTGATGTCGGTTTGTGATCGAATCTATGTTTTGAACTTTGGTGAGATTATTGCAAGCGGTGAAGCAGATGCGGTTAGAAATGATCCGGCAGTGATTGCCGCTTATTTGGGCACTGGTGGGTCTGGTAAGAAATGACGCTGATAATCAAAGAGCTCTCGGTCTCACATGGCGCTATGCCGGCTCTTCGTGACGTTACCTTTGAAGTCCCCGAGGGAAAGATCGTGGCGGTCATCGGAGCCAATGGTGCTGGTAAAACCACGCTACTTCGGACCATCTCTGGTCTAATGAGACCGAACTCCGGTTCGATATCTTGGAATGGAAATGAGATCTCA
>CAWULI010000025.1:0-11367 GCA_963923155.1 uncultured bacterium | reverse complement strand
TCGAAATTACCAAGGCGAGATCACAAATAAGAATTTTGAAAGTTCGCTTGCGCCAAATGGCTTACTTGGCAAAATGATATTTCAGGTAGGTGCACGTCCACGTACTTGGGTAATTGATGCAGCCCTGGTAGAAGATGTGCAGTACTTAGCAACAAAGAATTCTGCCAATGCGGAAAATTGGTTAACCAAATTAAATCAAGTAACGCGAGGCGATAGCGTGTATGCCACCGCTTACGGAAATCCAGATGTGGTGTATTTAAAATCGCTTGCTCCAAGTGAATTGAATTTCTATTACCAGGTTGGGCAACAACATTTAGAGCTGGCGTTAAAACGAAATCTCTTTAGCGAGCAGGGTAGTGGTTTTGCTTATCAACGTACCAATATCAACGCAGATGTGCGTGAATTCTTCAACTTGGCACGCTCTGATTTCTCGCTACTTTCAACGGTCGTAAACCCAAAGGAGATCGAGTCAGATCGAGCCCGAATGGCGCAGCTTTTCAGCCCACTTTTAAGCAATGAAGCCCGAATCGCCTTATTGAATAATTTCCAAACTGGCCAGAACGAAGTAATAAGCAAATTAAGAATCGTAAGTGGTCGCTACCACATCACAAATTCGACGCAGAAGATGCCAATTACTTTGGTTAATGATTTCGAGAGCCCGGTAAAGGTGGATCTGCTTTTTACGCCGTTAAATAATCGCGTGGTATTTCCGCAGTACCGACAGATCACCTTAAATGCAAAAAGCAAAATGCAAGTAAGTGTTCCGGTAAAAACAATCGCATCGGGAGAGACCACAGTGGTGGCTCGTTTTGAGAATGGTAAAGGAAAGATCGTCGGAGCAAATGGAATCCTGGAATTAACTTCTACGATCATCTCGCCTGCCGTTAGCCTATTTACGACAGGCGCAGGTGTACTTTTGATTCTAGCTGCGGTAGCACAGAGCGTGCGGCGCGTAAGAAGGAATCGTAAGCAATGAAAAATAACGAGCTCTTCCGCGCATCATCGGTGATGGCAATTGGAACGATTCTTTCGCGTATCGGTGGCTTCGTCAGAAGTGTTCTAACTGTCGCAGTTCTCGGCACTGCGCTACTTGCAGATAGTTTCAATGTCGCAAACACGATGCCAAATATCATTTATAACTTAATGGTTGGCGGTGCGCTTACTGCGATCTTTGTTCCACAATTAGTAAAAAGTAAGAACGATCCAGATGGTGGCGTCGATTTTGCATCTCGTTTGGTAACAACCATCTGTGTAATTCTGGCAGCGCTTGTAGTAATTGGTGTGATCTTTGCACCGGCGCTAGTTCGAATCTATGCTCCAGAGTTCTCGCAACCAGGATTTGAACATATTCACGATTTAACTCTTACGATGATGCGGATCTGTTTGCCGCAAATATTCTTCCTAGGTTTATTCACGATGCTCGGACAAGTAGCCAATTCCCGCGGTTCATTTGCCCCAATGATGTGGGCGCCGATCGCTAATAACCTCGTCGGAATCGCGTTATTAGCTTACTTTTTAGCGCTAGTCCCGAAGTTCACCGCGGACACCATTACGCCAGCTCAAACTGCGATTCTTGGCTGGGGCACGACTGCAGGCGTAGTCGTGCAAGCATTGTTATTGATTCCGGCGGTAAAGAAGACCGACTTCCATTTAAAGATCAGGTTTGGACTTGGTGGTTTAGGTAAATCTTTCTCTCTGGCTGGCTGGACCTTGATTTATGTCTTGATCTCGCAACTCGGTTATCTGGTAACAGTTAGCGTGGCCACCACCGCGGCGGTGCGCAGTGCAAAAGCTGGAATAACCACCGGTGTTGGTATCACGCCATTTCAAAATTCTTACTACATCATGATGTTGCCTTATGGAATCGTAACCATCTCATTGATTACCGCGTTACTGCCACATATTTCGGAATTAGCGATCAAACATGATCGGGTCGGCGTTAAAGATGAATTAATCCGTGCGATTCGAATTGTTGGAGTAATCACCGTGCCCGCTGGTATGGCCTTTTTCTTACTTGGTCCATTGATGACGCGCACGATCTTTGTTGGTATCAGCAATGAAGATGGAACCTATATGGGTTATGTGCTTTCGGCGCTCGGCGTTGGATTGGTTACCTTTAGTATCAACCTGATTCTATTACGTGGATTTAATGCCTTTGAAGATACTCGCACTCAAGTACTTTCAATCATTCTGATAAATATTGTTTCGGTCGGACTTTCCTATCTATTCCTTGCACTACTTCAACCTAAGTGGGTAACTGTTGGATTAGGTGCGGCCTTTTCGATTAGCTACATCATTGGTTTGCCATACACATTACATTTATTGAAGAGACATGTTGGTGAGATTCATATCAAGGAATTCTTGGGCCAACATATGAAGTTAGTAGTCGCTTCATTTATCGCGATGTTTCCATTATTTTTAATCACTAATTTCTGGCATGGAATCAATGAAAATTCACCACTCTCGCTGCAAGCCTTTGAGTTGCTGGTGATGATTCTTCTAGGTGTGATTGGTTACTTTACGGTCGCAAATTGGATGAAAATCGGCGAAATTGGGGTATTGATGGAATACTTCCCTAAAATCATCGGTTTTAAGGGTTTGAAGAGTAGGAAAAATGAGCGAAATTAATAATTTAGTAATCGTCGGATCTGGCCCAGCTGGATATACCGCAGCGATCTACGCCTCTCGAGCACAACTAAACCCAATCGTTTATGAAGGCGCGATCACCGCAGGTGGTGCACTTATGAACACCACTGAAGTTGAGAATTTCCCGGGCTTTACCGATGGCATCATGGGTCCAAAATTGATGGAAGATATGCGCGCACAAGCAAAACGTTTTGGTGCGCAACTAATCACCGATGACATTGTAGAAATGGATTTGGGTGGCGAGGTAAAGACCCTTAAAGATGGCAGCGGCAATATAGTCAAAGCAAAATCTGTGATCCTTGCGATGGGTTCTGCTTATAAAGAGATTGGTTTAGAGAACGAGAAGCGCTTATCAGGACGTGGAGTTTCTTGGTGCGCCACTTGCGATGGTTTCTTTTACCGTGATCAAGTGATTGCTGTTGTTGGTGGCGGTGACTCTGCTATGGAGGAAGCTAACTTCCTGACTAAATTTGCCAGCAAGGTTTATCTAATTCATCGTCGCGATACTTTGCGCGCTTCAAAGATCATGGCCGAGCGCGCGCAGAACAATCCCAAGATCGAATTCTTATTTAATACTGAAGTAGCTGAGATCAATGGCAAAGATAAGGTCGAATCACTTCAATTACGAAATACCAAAACTGGTGAACTAAGCACGCGCGAGATCACCGGATTGTTTGTTGCGATCGGGCATTCACCTCGCTCTGAACTATTAGCCGGACAAGTTTCTTTGGATGGCGAAGGTTATGTTCAAGTCGAAGGACGCAGTACCCGCACCAATCTAAAGGGCGTCTTTGCTTGCGGTGATTTGGTTGATCACACCTATCGCCAAGCAATCACCGCAGCCGGCTCGGGGTGCCAAGCAGCGCTAGATGCAGAGCGATTCTTAAATCACTAACTATTGTTACGCCATTAAATAGAGAGTAAAAAGAGAGTCATTAGAGGAGATAAAAATGGGAGCACCAGCAGTAACTGCAGCAACATTTGCTAGCGAAGTATTAAATTCAGATAAACCAGTATTGGTCGATTTCTGGGCAGAATGGTGCGGTCCATGCCGAATGGTGGCGCCGATTCTCGATGAGATCGCGGCCGAACATGGCGATAAGTTAAAGATCGTTAAGTTAAATACCGACGAGGAATCTGCGCTCGCTATCCAATACGGAGTGCAGTCGATTCCAACCCTGCATGTCTTCAAAGGTGGCCAGGTCGTAAAGACCGTTATTGGTGCCAAGCCAAAACCTGCGCTACTAAAAGATCTAGCTGAATTTATCTAAAGTTGTAATTGGTCTAGATGATCGAGGTCTTACTTCGACCAGGTGATAGTGGTGACTTGGTTAATCAGGTCATCACATCGCTTAATCGAATCGGATTACTTAATTCCACACCTGATCATTACGACCAAAGCGTCGCTGATGCGGTCGCGCTTTTCCAACAACAGCGCGGACTTACCTCAACCGGAAATGTAAATAACCAAACTTTCCAAGCGCTCGAAGAGGCGCGTTGGAAGTTAGGTGATCGCTCACTTTATCTAACAACTTCTCCAATGATGCGCGGTGATGATGTCGCCCAATTACAGAGTCGATTGACTGATATGGGTTTTGATTGTGGGCGGGTAGATGGCATCTTCGGCGAACTGACCGAACGCTCGGTAAAAGAATTTCAGAAATCAGTCGGCGTAAAAGTAGATGGGAAATGTGGGCCAGCAACAATTACCGCGCTAATTAGATTGACTAAAACCGTTGCTGGAGGTGCCCCAACTAAATTGCGTGAAACCGCGCGCCAACAAAGTCGCGGACCAGCTCTTGCTGGCAAAGTAATTGTCATCAACCCAGCTCGTGGTGGCGAAAACCAGGGTGTAGTCGCAAATGGCGCAGTCGAATCAGAGATCACTTATGACATTGCAACTCGTGTGGAAGGGCGTTTATTGGCGCTAGGTGCCAGCGTTTTCTTAACTCGCGGACCGCAGAATGATCCAACTGAATCAGATCGAATCAAATTGGCCAATAGTGCAAATGCAGATCTGTTGATCTCTTTAAATTGCGATACTTATAAGAATGATAAGGCGCATGGCGTTGCGACATATTCATATGGCAGCGATGCACATGGTGTGCACTCAGTTGTCGGTGATCGTTTTGCTTCATTGGTGCAACGTGAGATCTGTGCACGAACTGATTTACAAAATTGCGGAACTCATTCGAAAACTTGGGATCTACTTCGATTGGTACAAGCGCCAGCGGTTCGAATTGATCTTGGATATTTAAGTAACCCTGGTGATGCCGAGCGTTATCTACGAACTGAATTCCGTGATTTGATCGCAGAATCATTGGTTATCGCGATTCAACGTTTATATCTATCCGCGGAAGATGATGCGAAAACCGGAACTTTGCGTATCTCAGACCTAAAGCGTGCAGGGCTAAGAATTAATTAATTTCCGCCTTTTACTTAAATATGGAAAACTAACCCAATGAGCAACCTGCGCCATACCACTGGTGATTCTCTAGAACTTGAGAATCGCTTTGCTTCACGCGCAGCGCATATGAAGCCATCTGAGATCCGTTCACTTTTCGCAGTGGCATCGCGACCTGAGATTGTTTCGCTCGCTGGTGGTATGCCAAATCTCTCCGCGCTACCAATGGAGATGATGGCCGAAGTCGTACGCGAACTCGTCGCTACTAACGGCACTGAAGCTTTGCAGTACGGAAGCGGACAAGGCCATCCACAACTTCGCGAACAGATCTGCGAAGTCATGGCCCTCGAAGGAATTCGCGCCAATCCCGATGATGTAATCGTCACTACTGGATCACAACAAGCGCTGGATTTAATCTCGCGCATCTTTATTGATCCAGGCGATGTGGTTTTGGTAGAAGCGCCTTCTTATGTTGGTGCGCTCGGCACCTTCTCGCAGTACCAAGCTTCGGTAGTTCACGTCGAAACCGATAACGATGGCATGGTTCCGGCAGCGCTCGTAGAAGCGATCAAGTCGGTTCGCGCGACAGGTCGAAAGATCAAGTTCCTCTATTTGATACCTAATTACCAGAATCCAACTGGTGTGATGTTAAGCGCGGTTCGCCGGACTGAGATTTTAGAGATCTGCGCTCGCGAAGAGATCTTTATCGTCGAAGATAATCCTTATGGTCTCTTGGGGTTCGATGGCCCGGCGCCAAATGCGATGCGCGCCCAAGATTCTGAGAATGTCATTTATTTAGGCTCTTTCTCAAAGACCATCGCATCAGGTTTACGTGTTGGTTGGGCTCTGGTGCCCCAATCAATCAAGGACAAGATCGTTATCGCCAGCGAATCTTCGATTCTCTGCCCATCTAATTTCACTCAATTAACTATCTCCAGTTATTTGAAGAACCAACCTTGGCGCGATCAAATCGCAAGTTTCGTTGATTTATATCGAGTTCGTCGCGATGCGATGCTTGAATCATTGGAAGCTCATTTTCCAAAGGAAGCTACCTGGACTAAACCTGGTGGTGGTTTCTATGTCTGGATTACCTTGCCGCCAGAGATTGATACTAAAGCGATGGTGCCTAAAGCGATCGTGGCAAAGGTTGCTTATGTACCAGGAATTGCTTTCTATGCTGATGGTTTCGGATCATGGCAGATGCGCCTTTCTTATTGCCACCCAACGCCAGAGCGCATCCGTGAAGGTGTAAAAGCTTTAGGTGCAGTTGTGAAAAAAGAGCTATCGGCGCGCGCTGGTTATCAACTTAAATAACCGCTGTAAATCTTCGCCACCTGAATATTCGATAATAATCTCGCCTTTGCCGATCTTGGCGCCGGCATTTTCAATTCGAACCCGAGTATCAAGTACATCGCCGATTTGATCAGCCAAATCTTTTAACTCCGGGCTCTGTTTCTTTGTAGTATTTGCGCTCTTTTGTTTTCCACCAGGTTTACTAATTGCGATGATCTCTTCGACGGTTCTAACTGACAAACCTTCGGCAATGATGCGGTTGGCTAACTTCTCAATCGCGCCCGCGTCTGAAAGTCCTAGTAGTGCGCGTGCATGTCCTGCCGAAATCGTGCCCGCAGCCACTTTCTGTTGCACTGAAGTCGGCAAGTTAAGTAGACGCATGGTGTTGGTGATTACGGTGCGCGATCTACCTAATTTGCTAGCAAGTTCTTCATGGGTGCAGTTGAAATCGTTTAGCAATTGCGCGTAAGCCGCGCCCTCTTCCAACGCATTTAACTGTGAGCGATGAATGTTTTCGATTAGCGCTTCTCGTAATAATTCATTGTTTGGAGTTTGACGAATAATCACCGGAATGCGCTTTAAACCAGCGATTTTGGCTGCTCGCAAGCGGCGCTCGCCCATGATCAATTCATAACGCGCGCCGGATTTACGAACTACTGGTGGTTGCAAAATACCAATCTCTTTGATTGATGCCACTAATTCTTGTAGCGCATCTGGATCAAAAACGGTGCGCGGTTGACGAGGGTTTGGATCAATCAAATTGATGTCGATTTGATCTTGTGATCCAACTTCGACATTGTCAACCGTTAATGGAATTAATGCATCTAAATTAGTTCCGAGTCCCCCGCGTTTTGCCATTATGCAATATCTCCGGTCTTGTAATTAATACTGATTACATTGCTAGTGTCTATTTCGTTTGCTTTGCCGCGCTCTGCGATCTCGCGGGCAACCTGCATATATGCAATCGCGCCGTTTGAAGAAGGATCATAAGTCATTACAGTTTGTGAATAGGAAGGCGCTTCAGATAAACGCACCGCGCGCGGAATCGGAATATCAATTAATTCGCGCGGGAAATGCGAGCGCACATTTGCAACCACATCGTTTGCTAAACGAGTTCTAGAATCAAACATCGTCAGAACAATCGTAGATAGAGTTAAATCTGAATTGAGACGTTGCTTTACAATTTTGTAAGTTTCCAATAATTGCGACAAACCTTCGAGCGCGTAATATTCACATTGAATCGGAATTAACATTTCACTTGCCGCCGCAAGTGCATTGACAGTTAGTAAACCGAGACTTGGTGGGCAATCAATAAAAATATAATCGTAAGTTTCTTGTAATTCGTTAAGTGAATCTTTTAACCTAGATTCGCGTGCGACCATCGAAACTAAATTGATTTCAGCTTGTGCTAAAGAGGTATTGGATGGAATGCAATCTAAAGATGGAAAGCCAGCAACTTTTTGGATTACAGAGTTAATTGGAGCGCTACCCATCAAAACTTCGTAGATACCCATTGATTGGTGATGCTCTACCCCAAGGGCGGTCGAGGCATTTCCTTGCGGGTCTAGATCTACTACTAGGACCTTGAGCCCGCCCATAGATAGGGCGGCTGCGATATTGACGGTGGTCGTGGTCTTGCCGACCCCACCTTTCTGATTTGCCACCACAAAGGTCCGCTTCTTGGCGGGTTTGGCCATCGCCTCTTTAAGGCGGCGGACGCCGATTACCTTGTTACCTTGAGTGGTTTCACGTGAAACCGAATCGCTACTCACGAGCGAAAGATTAGTGGCTAACCTCGACAATTCGGGCGAGGGGAAGGCCTTCTAGCGAGATTTCATGGAGCTTTGCGCCCTTTACCTCGGCCGCCTCAGCCTTGGCCGCCTCCCCTTTCATCGCTAATAGAGAGCCGCCAGGCTTAATTAAATGTTTTGAGAGCTCCCAGAGTTTAGAAAGTGGGGCCACTGCGCGAGCAGTTACATAGTCATATTGGCCGCTCTCGCGCTCAGCCTTGCCGCGGTGAACCGAGAGGTTGGGTACTTTAAGCGTCGCCACCACCTCGTTTAGAAAATCGACCCTCCGTTGTAGTGGTTCTAGGAGGGTAACCTGAAGATCTGGGCGGGCCAAGGCGATTACTACGCCAGGTAGACCGGCGCCAGAACCGATATCTAGGACCTTTGCCCCTTTAGCCATCAAGGTGGAGACTGGGATGCAGTTGAGAATATGGCGCTCCCAGATCCGATCAGCCTCGCGGGGGCCGATTAAGCCCCGCTCAATCCCAGCGCCTTTAAGCAGCTCTGCGTAAGCCTTCGCCTCCGCTTGGCGCTCAGGAAAATGTTCCATGTGAAACTACTAAGGTCTTTGATAATTAAGGATAATTAAGATGGGTAGACCACTACGAAGCGATCTGGGTCCTCCCCTTCAGACTCTGAAGAGAGGCCGAGCTCTTGAATCCGATCGTGCACGATTTTGCGCTCAAAGGCATTCATTGGGGCCAACTTAATTGGGGCACCGGAAGCTTTCGCCTCAGCAGCCTTCTCGTCAGCCAGGCTCTTTAACTCAGAGCGACGATTATCGCGGTATCCGCTGATATCGAGCATTAGGCGGCTGCGGTCTCCGGTCGCAGATTGGACGGCTAGGCGGGTTAGTTCTTGTAGGGCATCAAGTACCTGTCCATCGCGGCCGACTAGGTGCTCTAACTTTCCACCCACGATCGCGACTGAGGCGCGGTTATTTTCGACATCAATATCGATATCCCCATCTAGGTCGGCGATATCAAGTAGCGCCTCTAGGTAGTCAGCGGCGATATCGCCCTCTTCCTCCAGTTTTGCAACTGGTTTTACCTCAACCTCTTTAACTTCTGTTTTCTCTGTCATGTTTTATCCTATTTATTATGTTTATACCATTTATGGCTATAAATCCGTATTTATCGGCGCTTCTTCTTTTTCTTAGGTTGTTGGCGCTGACCCTGTTGAGCTTCTGGTTTTTGAACCTCTGAATTTTGGTTCGGCGCTTCAATCTTGCCTTTGGCAATCAACTTCTTCTGTAACTCATCGTACGCAGGCGAACCAGGCGCTGGGTTTCGCTTGATTACATAATATTGCTGGCCCCAGGTCCAAAAGTTTGTAGTTGACCAATAAATCAATACTCCGATTGGAAAGTTAACACCGGAGATCGCAAAAATAATTGGGAATAAATACAACATGATCTTCTGTTGCTGCAACATCATATTGTTTTGATCATTTGTTTTTGGCATTCCTTTAACCATCAACTGTCGTTGAGTGGTGAAGGTTGAAGCAGACATGATCACAATCAACAAAACTGTAACAATTTTTACAGTTGTAGAACTTGATCCTAAGAACGTTGCAGAAATCGGTGCGCCTAAGAATTTCGCATTCGCAGCGGATTCAACATCGGCCATAGTTAATACGCCGTGCTTATGTCCACGGCCGATTCCATTTAATACTGTAAAGAGAGCGAACATGATTGGTGCTTGTGCCAAGATCGGGAAGCAAGATGCAAGTGGATTAGTTTTGTGCTCTTTATAGAGCTTCATCATCTCTTCGGATTGCTTCTGGCGATCGTCTTTATACCGAGTTTGGATCTCTTTCATTTTCGGCGCTAACGCAGTCATGGCACGCTGACTCTTGATCTGCTTTACGAAAAGTGGAATCAACAAGATACGAATCAATAACACCAAACCAACAATCGAAAGCGTCCAGGTAACACCACTACTTGCACCAAACACTGGGGCGAGCGCATCGTGAATCAGCATGATCACCCAAGAGACTGCTGTATATAAAGCGTTCATTATGCTGCTCATCGATTAGCTCCTAAAATCGCTGATTTTCTTTGGTTTTCGGGGTTTAATACATAATTTTCAAAATAGTTATTTGAAACATAATCCACACCGCCATGCGAGAACGGATTGCAGCGAATCAATCGCCAAGCAATTAGTGGAAGTCCAGCTAAGTTGTGAGCCTCTAGCGCATCAACTGCATAATGCGAGCATGATGGATAGTATTTACATTTAGGTCCAACCCACATATCAAGCCATACCGATAAAGTCTTTTGATATAACTTAATCAAGAGAATTAAAGGTAAGACCAAAATTCTCATAGATTCACCTTTATTTTTGAATTCTCTTTGTTGGTTTTCGAGATCAACTCTTTCGCTTCATAGAAAGCGTTTTCGCTCTGCTTCATTACGCGCACCACGAAAAGTGAGCCATTTTGAAAATTACTTTCTTGAAAAGCATGTCTGATTTGGCGCGCGATGCGATGACGTTTAACCGAACTTCCGACTGATTTACCGATGATTAAACCTAATTTGGCAGGGTTTTGATCGTTGGTTGGATAGAGATACCCGATCATTGAGTTAGTTGTGGTTCTGCGACCGCTTTTGGTTACGCGTGCGAAATCCGAACTACTTTTGATCCTGGCGCTATTTTTTAGCACTTGGTTATTAGTGGTTATAAGTCGTTATAAGAGGTTCGAAAATTATGCCGAGAGGCGAGCGCGACCCTTTGCACGGCGAGCTGATAGAACTGCTCGGCCAGCGCGAGTTGCCATACGGGCGCGGAAGCCATGCTTCTTGGCGCGGCGACGATTATTAGGCTGGAAGGTGCGCTTCATTTAAGACTCCTTAAAACTGCTGTAGGGCGGCCCTACGGTCACAGAAAATACGGGGGAAGTTCGATGAGGGGGCAACTTTAAGCGTTTGGGGATAACTCGGGCAAACCGGGGTTCTTCCCTCCTTATTTGCACCTGTAACCGTTCAAATTGTGGATAACCACTTGATTTTCTATCTTTAACGCCTTAGGTTCCGCTCTCTCCACAGGGGCTGAAGGCTCAACCATTGGTTTAGGTCACAGGTTGTGGATATCTATGTGGATATCTATGTGGGTGATTTTTAGGGGGTTAAAGATGGCTGAGGCTACGGTCCACCCGGAGCTACACGGGGATCTTCATGAGGATCTTCATGAGGATCTCTCAACGCTCTGGTCGAAGGTGGTTGCTGAAGTTGGT
>CAWULI010000024.1:0-11393 GCA_963923155.1 uncultured bacterium | reverse complement strand
ACACGCGTTTTAGCGATGTTTGGGGACAGGATCACGTGGTAGAACGCATTCGCGAAAATCTACTCTTCTTAGAAGATCCAGAGTCCATCGAACGTCATGGCGGTTATGTACCAGGTGGAATCTTGCTTTGGGGACCTCCAGGCACTGGTAAAACTCTGATGGCCGAGGCAATGGCTGGCGAGACTGGAAAACCATTTATCTTCGTAGATCCTGGCGCATTCAACAATATGTTCTTTGGTGTTGGCGTTCTAAAGGTTAAATCGCTCTTTAGAAAGTTGCGCAAGTTGGCGCTTCGTTATGGCGGGGTCGTGGTCTTCTTTGATGAAGCAGATGCGCTAGGAAATCGTGGCATCGTAACTACCGGACAACGAATGGATTCAGATCGTTGCCATGGCGGCAATTACCTTTCGCAATCGGCGGTTAATGTTCTAACCAGAGAACGCTTCGTCGTTGGTGGCGCTGCAAATAACGGTGGAAGCGGAATGGGAACGCTACAGGCTTTATTAACTGAATTGTCGGGGCTTAAGAAACCACGTGGCTTCTTCAATCGCATTGTTCGTCGCACATTGGGTATGCGTCCTAAGAATCCACCTAAATATCGAATCTTGGTAGTTATGGCAACGAATATGCCAGAGGCGTTAGATGAAGCCCTGCTTCGCCCTGGTCGTATTGATCGCATGTATCGAGTCGGTTATCCAAGTAAGAATGGTCGCGTTAGAACCTATCAAGGTTATTTGGACAAAGTTTCACATGTACTAGAGCCCGCTGATATCGAGAAGTTGGCGATCATGACACCTTACTCCACCGGTGCAACCATCAAAGATATGATCAATGAGGCATTGATTATCGCAATCCGCGATGGACGCACGGCAATTACCTGGGCCGACGTTCTTCGCGCCAAGCAACAAAAAGAACTAGGACCTTCGGAAGATGTCGAATATATCGAGCGGGAACGCCACGCGATCGCGGTTCATGAAGCTTGCCATGCGGTAGTCGCTTACCGGGTTCGCCAACATATGAATATTGATCTAGCAACCATCGAAAAAGGTAGTGACTACCTTGGTATGGTGGCTAGCATTCCACCAGATGATCAATTCACTAGATGGAAGAGCGAATACCAATCAGATATTTTGGTTTCACTAGCTTCGCTTGCTGGCGAAAGAATGTTCTTTGATGGTGATAATTCTTCAGGAGTTTCCGGAGACTTAGAGTCAGCCACCACTATTGCAAGTTTGATGGAAGGGCATTGGGGTATGGGATCTACGATTTCATCCCATGCATCGAATAGACGCTTTGAAGTTGGCGCACCCGGAGGCGGAAAACCTAAAGATGACGATAAAGAGATGCGACGCGCGCTTTCAGATCGCATCGAAGATAATCTTTCAGGTTTATTGGATCGCGCAGAGCAGCTCTTAAAACAAAATCGCAAAGAAGTTTTGGCTTTGGCACACGCACTTGAGACATATAAAACTCTTCCAGGTGATGACGTTGCCGCAGTCATCGATTGCCAATTGGGAACCCTGGCAGACGGTCGACCATATGCCGATGCGGAATTTATGAAATCAATTGAGGATTATCACAATGCCTGCAATGTGGCGCACCGTGAGCACCGAAAGCCAGAGATCCCTTTACCGATTTTCCCGAGGTAGCTAATTGCGAGGGAAAATCAAGGTAGATTGATAAGGTAGGTATATGGGACCAGGTGGAATCGCGACCATCATCGCATCATGTTCGCTCTTGATTATCGCAGTTGCGATTGGTTATGCAATCGTCCGTTTAGGACGTTTGATCGACGAAGCAAAGGTTTCGTTGAAAAGCCTGACCAATGAGACTGCGCCATTGATAAAAGAATCAACCAAGACCGTTGAATTAGTAAATGGACCTCTTGAAAGTTTAAATCGCATCACCAAGAATGTCGAAAGCGTTACCGAAAAGGTTGCAGGTGCGGCGGATGGTTTCTTGAGCAAAGGAGGACCAGCAGTTAAAGCTCTTGGTCTATTAGCTAGCGCGGCTACTGCCAAGAAGAAGCGTCGCGGAAAGTCCAAATAAAGAACGCTCGACATGGATTCCGCCGAAATCCGCGCACGTTGGCTGCGCTTTTTTGAATCAGATAATCGCCAAAATCTTCCGCACACCGTAGTTCCCTCGGCATCATTAATAGCGGATGACCCAAATTTACTTCTAGTAAATGCAGGGATGGTTCCTTTTAAGCCTTATTTTCTTGGCGAAGTAACGCCACCATATAAACGAGCTACCTCGGTACAGAAGTGCGTGCGCACATTAGATATCGATGAGGTGGGCAAGACCACTAGACATGCATCTTTCTTTCAGATGTGCGGCAACTTTTCATTTGGTGATTATTTCAAAGAGGGCGCCATCTCATTAGCTTGGGAACTCTTAACAAGAAGTACTTCAGACGGCGGCTATGGATTTCCCGAAGATAGATTATGGGTCACGGTTTATTTAGATGATGATGAGGCTGCCGATATTTGGCATAAGAAGATCGGTGTTCCCAAAGAGCGCATCCAACGTCGTGACATGGCCGATAATTTCTGGTCCATGGGTGTACCCGGTCCATGTGGTCCGTGCTCAGAGATCTATTACGACCGCGGTCCAGAGTACGGAAAAGATGGCGGGCCGATCGCCGATGAAGAGCGTTATCTTGAAGTTTGGAACCTGGTCTTTATGCAATTCGAACGCGGAGCTGGTTCCGGTAAGAGTGATTTTCCAATTCTCGGAGAGCTACCTGCTAAGAACATTGACACTGGCCTTGGTTTAGAGCGCACTGCTGCGTTATTGCAAGGTGTGGAGAACATCTATGAGATCGATACGACGCGAATTATTTTAGATAGAGCGGTTGATTTATCTGGCGTTAAATATGGGGCTGCAACTAAGAGCGATGTCTCACTTCGCGTAATCGCTGACCATGCTCGCACTGCTGCGATGCTTATTTGTGATGGTGTCACACCTGGCAATGAGGGACGTGGTTATGTGCTTCGCCGCATGATGCGTAGAACCATTAGAAATATGCGTTTATTGGGCTCTCAAGAACCGGTCATTAAGGAGTTAATTGACGCCGCGATAAAGGCAATGGGTCCACAATATCCAGAGTTAATCTCTGATATCTCGCGCATCCAGAAGGTAGCCATAGCGGAAGAGGAAGCTTTTCTTCAAACTCTAAAGAGTGGTACGCAGATATTCGATACCGCGGCATCGGAGCTTAAGAGCAACGGCGGCAAAGTACTTTCTGGTGAATCTGCATTCAAACTTCATGATACTTATGGCTTTCCTATCGACTTAACTTTAGAGATGGCTGTCGAACAGGGGCTTGAAGTCGATAGCGAAGGTTTCCGCCGTTTGATGAAAGAGCAGCGCGAGCGAGCCAAAGCCGATTCCAAGGCGAAGAAGAGCGGCCACACGGATTTAAGTGAATATCGCAAGATCGCTGATGAGCAAGGTTTATCTGAATTTATCGGTTACCAACAGACCGAATCGGAATCGAAGGTCAGAGGTTTATTAGTAGATGGAAAGTTGGCCAAAGGCGCATCTGAAGGAGATGAGATCGAAGTAGTTTTGGATCGCACTCCGTTTTACGCAGAAGGCGGTGGGCAGTTAGCCGACGGCGGTATCTTGACGCTGAGCAATGGTGCCAGAATTCAAATTGATGACGTGCAATCACCAGTACCATCTTTAAGCGTTCACCGTGGTCGCGTGGTTGTTGGATCAATTGAAATTGGCAACGACGTACATGCTTCTATAGATCTAGAACGTCGTCGCGCGATATCTCGAGCACACTCGGCAACTCACATGGTTCATAAAGCCTTCCGTGAGATATTGGGTGAGACTGCGACCCAGGCAGGTTCTGAGAATTCTCCGGGTCGTTTTCGTTTCGATTTTCCAGCAACTGGTGCGGTACCGATTTCAGTTTTAAACGATGTGGAATCACGAGTAAATGCACTATTACTTGAAGATTGGGAAGTAACGGCGCAGGTCATGAGCCAAAATGAGGCAAAAGCCATGGGTGCGATGGCCCTCTTTGGAGAGAAATATGGTGAACGTGTTCGCGTAGTGAGTGTTGGCGAGTGGGCTCGTGAACTCTGCGGAGGCACGCACGTAGCTCGTACCGGACAACTTGGTGTTATTAAGTTGATTTCTGAATCATCTATCGGTGCCGGGGTGAGACGCGTCGAGGCGTTGGTCGGATCAGATGCTTATAAATTCTTGGCGCGCGAGCACATTTTAGTAAGCCAATTGACCGATTTGATCAAGGGAGCGCGTCCTGAAGAATTACCTGAGCGAATAAACGATTTGCTCGTTAAGTTAAAAGAGAGCGAGAAGGAACTGGCACAAGTTCGTTCCGCACAAGCACTTGCTCAAGTTGGGAATCTAATAAGAAGTGCGAAGCAAATAGGCGATTTCAAATTCCTAGCTGCTTCTATAGGCGAAGGTGTGACGGTTGATGATTTACGAACCATGGCACTTGATATCAAGAATCGTTTAGGTGAATCGGTAGTTGCGTTATCAAGCATTAGTGGCGGTAAACCTATTGTGGTAGTTGCCACTAGCGAAACTCCTCGCGCAAAAGGGGTCAAAGCGGGTGCATTGGTAAAGATCGCATCTGGAGTCTTAGGTGGCGGCGGTGGTGGGAAAGATGACTTTGCCCAAGGTGGTGGAACCAATCCAGCAGAGGTTCAAAACGCCCTAACGGCTATCGAAAAAGAGCTAGATAAGGCGATTTCTAAGTAATGTCCTTTGGGCGCCGTCTCGGTATCGATTACGGGCAAGCGCGCGTAGGAATCGCAATCTGTGATCGAGATGGTCTGGTTTCTACTCCACTTGTCACTTTAAAGAATGATCAAACACTTTTTGCAAAGTTAAGCTCGCTTATTGATGAGAATGAGATATCGGGGATCTACTTAGGAAAACCTAAGCATCTAAGCGGGGTAGAAGGCGCAACTGTGGAATTGGTCGCTGGTTTCGCACAGAGATTTAGCGAGACCTTTGAGATTCCGATCACTTACGTAGATGAAAGACTCACAAGTGGTCACGCAGAAAGATTGCTGAAAAGCGCGGGTAAGAACTCTCGCGAGAGCAGAGGATTGATAGATCAATTAGCAGCTGTGTCCATATTGGAGCTAGGAATCCAAATTGAAAAGAGTCGTTAAACAATATTGGCCTGCTGTGGCTGGTTTAATTTTTACATTTGCGCTGGCATTCGGTTTACATTTAATACGGGCAAACCTGGCAAAGATTGACGATTACCCAACCCGACAAATTGGCGTCAATGAACAGTTAGTAAATATTGAGATAGGTGAAGCGGAGACTGGATTAGAGATAGCTAAAGATTTGTCTAAAAAAGGTGTTACTGCATCAATCACCTCTTTCTATCAATTGGCAATTTCAGAACCAAAAGCTTTAACCATTGCACCTGGTACGCACACATTGAATCTTAAACTCTCCGCAAGGCAAGCGTTATTGCAATTATTGGATGCAAAAAGAAACATTGGACTGATTTCGGTGGTTGAAGGGCAATGGCGAAGTGAGATCTTTGCCAAACTCAAATCTGCCGGTTTCTCAAATCTGGATAATGCAATACGACAGTTAAATATTCCGAAAGGTTTCGATCGAAGCGAAGGGATCTTTTTTCCAGCTCAGTATTCCTTTGCTAAAGGAACCACCGCTTTGCAAGCTTTACAAGCGATGGTTGATCGTTTCCAATTAGAAGGCGAACGAATTGGTCTTTTCAATAGCAGAAAACCATTTGATACTTTGATTATTGCCTCTCTTGTTCAGGCCGAGGGTGACCCAACGGACTATTCAAAGGTTTCAAGGGTCATCTATAACCGATTGAAGATAGGTATGCCGTTGCAACTGGACACCACGGTTCAATACGTGTTGAAGAAACGTGGTTCGGTTTTCTTATCTACCAAATCCACATTAATCAATTCTCCCTACAACACCTATAAGAGATATGGCTTACCACCTGGACCGATAGGTAATCCCGGAAGCGCCGCGATAACAGCCGCTTTAGAGCCAAGTAAGGGCGATTGGCTCTATTTCATAACGGTAAAACCCGGAGATACTAGGTTTACCAAGTCCCACGATGAGTTCCTTAAATGGAAGAATGAATACGAGAAAAATCTAAAGGCAGGTTTATTCAAGTGAGTAGTGAGAACCGGAAGCGAGCAGCCGTGCTTGGTTCTCCCATCGCACATTCACTCTCACCAGCTCTACATAATGCCGCCTACTTAGCGCTAGGCATTGAAGGAAAGTACGATGCAGTTGAGGTTGGCAATGGTGAACTTTCAAAATTCATGGCTAAAGTAAGACAGACTGAGGCAAATTGGATTGGATTCTCTTTAACGATGCCGCTTAAAGAGGAGGCTCTGGAAGTTGCAGATCAAATCGATCCACTTGCCAAGCAGATCAAATCTGCAAACACGTTAGTGCCGACAATTGATGGCTGGTTCGCCACCTCCACCGATGTTTCCGGATTCATTTGGGCGCTATCAAGTAATCAAGTTTCTGATTTTGAAACGATACAAATTATCGGAGCCGGTGGAACAGCGCGAGCTGCTGCAGCAGCGGTTGATGCACCCGGCCGAAAGATCACCGTGATAAGTCGATCTGCATCGCGCGAAAACGATATGAGAAATGCGGTGACCTTGGCGAAGTTAGATTTTGTGGAGTGGAGAGAGCAGGAGCTTTCAGCTGATTTGGTCATAAACACTTCACCTAAGAATGCGGCGGATATCTTTGACGGAAATCGAGGAGTGCTTTTTGAATCCTTATACGATCCTTGGCCTACTAAGTTAGCCAGTAAGTGGCAAGGTAGAGTCATTGATGGACTCGAACTATTGGTGCATCAAGCGGTAGATCAATTACACCTAATGACCGGATTTGTTCTTGATCGTAGCCAAATGGCAAAGTTACTAAGAGTGGCAGGGGAAGCAGAACTTAAAGATCGTCATACCTCTTCCTAACACTCATGATTCAGTTTCTTTCTCTTATCTTCGTCGCGCTATTAATCTCCACCAGTTACTTCGATATAAAGAGCAGGCGGATCCCAAATTGGTTGATCTTGATAGGGGTCTTGCCGTTACTTTTTAAGGCAAATTTATTCCTGGTTATCGTAGCCGTGTTTGCCTTTTTCTCGGCGCTCCTATTTGGCCGATATGTGGGAGCGGGTGATTTTAAGTTGGCTTTTTTGATTGCGGCTTATTCACATCTACTTTCTCTGCCTCAGATATGGATCTACTTCGCTCTGATTTCTGGAGGAATCTTCGCGGTATTCACTAGACAGACTAGACAAAGTAGTATCGCATTCGCTCCCTTCATGGCATTTGGCGTTGTAATCGCTTATTTGGCGCGAGCGCAATCAATTATCTGAAATAATTACCTTATGCGTTGGTTAACTGCAGGAGAATCTCACGGTCCGAATCTGACTGCAATTATTGAAGGTTTGCCGGCCCATATCCAGATCAGCACTACTGATATTGACTCCGAACTTGCTCGTCGTCGCTTGGGATTTGGTCGCGGCGCGAGACAGAATTTTGAAGCGGATAAGGTTCGAATCACCGGCGGAATTAGATTAGGCGAGAGCCAAGGTGGACCGATTGCCGTTGAGGTAGGAAATAGCGAATGGCCAAAATGGGAGAAGGTGATGTCAGCTGATCCGATTCCATCTGAAGAGATCTCGGGTCTTGCCAGAAATGCACCCTTAACAAGGCCACGTCCTGGACATGCCGATTTGGTGGGCATGCAGAAGTATGGATTTAACGATGCTCGTCCAATATTAGAAAGAGCATCGGCACGTGAAACTGCTGCCCGAGTTGCACTTGGTGCAATCGCTAAGGCTTTCTTACGACAGAGCGTAGGTATTGAGATCTTGAGTCATGTTGTATCGATCGGAGGCGCCTCAGTATCGCCTGATGCTCCACTGCCAAAATATTCAGATCTCGAGAAAATTGATAAAGATCCGGTGAGATGTTCTGATGCCTCGGGAAGCGAAAGAATGATCGCGGAGATTGAAGCCGCACATAAAGATGGCGATACTTTGGGTGGAGTTGTTGAAGTTATTGCTTATGGCGTTCCGGTAGGTCTTGGTTCGCACGTGCATTGGGATCGACGTTTAGATTCACGTTTAGCAGGTGCGCTAATGGGAATCCAAGCAATCAAAGGTGTCGAATTAGGTGATGGATTTTCCACCGCGACTCGTAGAGGATCTATGGCGCACGATGAAATTGATCTACTCAATGGCAAAGTTGTTCGTAGGTCTAAACGATCTGGCGGCACCGAAGGTGGAATTAGTACCGGTGATATTTTGCGGGTGCGCGCCGCGATGAAACCTATCTCCACTGTACCCAAAGCGCTCGACACTATAGATGTAGCAACGGGTGAAGCAGCTAAAGCGATCAATCAACGATCTGATGTCTGCGCGGTACCGGCAGCGGGAGTCGTCGCAGAGGCAATGGTGGCGTTGGTTTTGGCACAGTCAGTACTAGAGAAATTTGGCGGCGATTCAGTTCATGAAACCAAGCGTAATTTCCAGAATTACATAGAGAATTTGCCATTTCAGTAGGCGTCAAAATATGCCACCACGAATAGTTTTAATCGGACCTATGGGAGCTGGAAAGAGTACGGTGGGATCAAAATTAGCTGAAGAATTACAGCTTGATTTTGCCGATACCGATCAGTTGATTGAGAATGATCAAGGCAAGAGCGTCTCGGAGATATTCATTGAAGATGGGGAACCACACTTTCGCCTCGTGGAAGAGAGCATTGTTATAGACGCTTTAAGGGATAGATCAGGAGTGCTCTCATTAGGTGGCGGGGCAGTGATGAATGAAGAGGTTCAAAAATCACTTCGCAGTCATGAAGGGAAGAAGGTTTTCTTGGATATCTCACTATCAGCCGTTGCTTCCAGGGTTGGATTTGATACAGCTCGGCCATTGTTAATGGTTAATCCGCGGCAAAAATGGAGCGAATTGATGAATGCTCGCCGCGCAACATATGAAACATTAGCTGATTTGAATATTGATGTAAGTGAGTTAAGTGTTGATGAAGTAGTTTCCAAGATCAAAATGGAAGTAAGTAAATGAGAACAGTGCCGGTCAAAGCCGAACGCGCCTATCAAGTTGAAATTGGAATCAACTGGAGAGAGGCTCTATCCGACTGGGTTGAGGGACGCAATCAAGTATTAGTTATTTGCAGTGAGAAATTTTCAATTGAAACTGGTTTACCCACCTTCCAAATCCCTGATGGCGAAGCGGGAAAGAGCAGCGATACATTGAATGCCATCTGGCATGAATGCGGCAGATTGGGTTTAGATAGAGACGCGTTGATCGTGGCAATCGGCGGCGGCGCGGTAACAGATATCGCAGGTTTCGCCGCGGCCACTTGGATGCGTGGCATCGATTGGTTGGCAATCCCTACGACAGTAGCTGGAATGGTAGATGCATCTATCGGTGGGAAAACCGGGATTAATTCAGAGCATGGGAAGAATTTAGTTGGCTCATTTCACTCGCCGGTTGCAGTTCTAATTGATCTAAAGTTTACGGAAACGCTATCAGCTAGGGACTTTGCTGCAGGATTAGCCGAGGTTGTTAAATGTGGTTTTATTGCTGATAAACAGATTCTTGAACTTTTAAAGAAGATATCCATTAAGGATTTGAGAGCAAATCACGATCTATTAGTAGAACTTATCCATCGAGCAGTATCTGTAAAAGCAAAGATCGTAAGCGAGGACTTCAAAGAGAGCTTCTTGCGCGAGATCTTGAATTATGGACATACCTTGGGCCATGCCATCGAGAAACATTCCAAGTTTTCACTACGTCACGGCGAAGCAGTTGCCATTGGCATGTGCTTTGTCGCCGAACTGGCGAAGGCAAAATTGGAACTAGCAGAGGATGTAGTTCAATTGCATTATGAGATCTTGCGATCTCTAGAGTTGCCAACTAAATATCAACTAGATGCTTGGCCGGAACTGCAGCATTTAATACGGCAGGATAAGAAGAATCGGAGCGGTACTTTGCGATTTGTGGCCTTACAAGAAGTCAATAATTGTGTGCGAATCGAAGACCCAAATAACGTAGAGCTCGAAGCGGCATATGCGAGAATTGCGCAATGAGCAGTAGCGGTAAGAAGGTTTTAGTTTTGAACGGTCCCAATCTATCTCGTTTAGATATTCGCGATCATTCACATTATGGGGATTTGAACTGGGATCAATTGAAGAATCTGATTGAAACCTCTGCAAGGGAATTCGGCTTTGAAGCCGATGTTCGTCAAAGTGATGACGAAGCTACCTTAGTTAGTTGGTTGCACGAAGCTGCCGATAATCATCTTCCAGTTGTCATAAATCCTGCCGCTTTCACCCATTATTCGATCGCTATTCATGATGCCGCCGAGATGGTCAAGGCTCCATTAATAGAGGTGCATCTATCTAATCCACTGGCTCGAGAAGAATTTCGGCATACTTCAGTAATAAGTGGAGTTGCAAAAGGTACGATTTCTGGATTTGGACCAAACTCTTACGTTCTAGCCCTTCATGCACTCAAATCCTTAGTGGTCTAATCTCTTCGATTTTCTTTAATAACAGCGCACAGGTATCCTTTACAAGTTAATCGAATAGCGGAGGCATTTAAGTGGCAACGACGAATGATTTAAAGAATGGCATGACCCTAGACCTTGATGGTTCGTTATGGACTGTTGTTGAGTTCCAACATGTCAAGCCTGGTAAAGGCCCAGCCTTCGTTCGTACCAAGATGAAACAAGTTTTAACGGGTAAAGTCGTAGAGAAAACGTTCAACGCTGGCGTAAAGGTTGAAGTTGCCGTAGTTGAGAAACGCGACATGCAATTTCTCTATAAAGATGGCGAAGATTTTGTATTCATGGATACCAATACTTACGACCAGTTAACGATATCAGCGGCAACTGTTGGCGAAGCGGCAAATTACATGCTCGAAAATGCGGAAGTTATTGTGGCAATGCATGAAGGAAATCCACTTTACGTTGAACTTCCAGCATCAGTTGCTCTTGAAATTACATACACCGAACCAGGTATTCAGGGAGATCGTTCTTCTGGCGGAACCAAACCAGCCACTTTAGAGACCGGTATCGATATCCAAGTTCCGCTCTTCATTAAGCAAGGAGAGAAAGTCTTGGTTGATACACGCGATGGGTCTTATTTAGGCCGCGCATAATGTCTGCGCGATCCAAAGCGCGCAAAGAGGCGTTAGACCAATTATTCCAAGCGGATCTTCGAGGTAGTGAAATCGCAGTTACAGAAGTTCGCGAATACGCTGCGGAGATTCTTGAAGGTGTAAAGAACCATAAATCTAGAATCGATGAACTAATTCGTTCTTACATCCAGGGTTGGGATTTTGATCGGATTC
>CAWULI010000023.1:0-11778 GCA_963923155.1 uncultured bacterium | reverse complement strand
CGAAATACGATCTCAGAGTTCGACATACCGCAGACCTTATAGACTCAAGCCCATGTTTTCCTTTAACCGCGCCACGTTGAGTAAGTCACTTAGCGTCAGCATCGCGGTTGGCGCATACGGAACCGCCTTTGGCGCAGCGGCAGTAGCCGCCGGATTCACTGTGTTGCAGGCCTCTCTCTTAAGTCTCTTGACCTTCACCGGCGCTTCGCAATTTGCAGTCATCGGCGTACTAGGTGCGGGTGGAACTGCGCTAACCGGAATCGCGACCGCTTCCCTATTAGGTTTTAGAAATGCAATCTATTCGATGATTGCAAAACCAATCTTAAATGTGCGCGGAATCAAAAAGATTATCGCAACTCAGATCACGATCGATGAATCAATCGCAGTATCGACTGCAGAAGAGGTTCGAGGTCCGGAAGCAATGAAACATGGCTTCTGGTTGACCGGTATTGGTGTATTTGTATTTTGGAATCTATTCACCTTAGCTGGCGCACTTGGCGCACAAGCAATTGGTGACCCTGCTGCTTGGGGATTGGATGCGGCAGTTCCGGCTGCATTCTTAGGCTTAGTCTGGCCGAGGTTAAAAAGTCGTGATGATTATGTCTTAGCAATTAGCGCCGCAGTATTGGCGCTAGCTTTAACACCAATAGTTGCCGCAGGTTTACCAATTATTGCAACTGCGTTGTTAGCGGTGGCCTTTGCCAGATTTATCAAAGATGAGCAACATGGATAAATTCTGGTTAGCCACAATTGGTACCTCTGCGATTGCATTCTTAATTAAATTCTCCGGTACCTTGATTCCGGCAAGCGTGTTAGAAAGTCGAGCAGTTAGACGGATCAATGCCCTACTGCCGATTGCGATGTTAAGCGCGCTTGTTGCAGTGCAAGCATTTGCCAATAAGAAAGAGTTGGTGGTTGATCATCGCGCAGTTGGACTCGTCGTAGCAGCGATCGCGCTTAGACTAAAGGCCGGCTTCCCGGTTGTAGTAGGAAGCGCGGCCTTAGTAAGCGCACTTTTGGTGCGGTTTTTCTAATTTTATATTTATTAAATGATCTGCAGCTCTTCGAGCTTCTTGCGTAGCTCTGGATCAGATGGCTCGGTGAGATGAGTGCCATCAGAGAATACGATCACCGGAATTGATTGAGCTCCGTTGTTGATCTCTTTGACCTTTTCGATCTGAGACGGATCCTTCTCGACATCGATCAAGGTGTATTCGACATTTAGCTCTGCAAGTAGGCGTTTTGAGCGGCGGCAATCGCCACACCAATCTGCACCATAGAAAGTGATCTCTTTGCTCATAGGAAATTCTCCAATCCGATTGTTAACCCTGGTTTCTTTACGATTTCCCGACAGCCAAGTAAAACTCCTGGCATAAATCCAATTCGATCAAGCGAATCATGACGAATCGAAAGCGTTTCACCTAATCCACCAAACAAGACCTCTTGATGTGCGACCAAACCACGAAGCCTTACTGAGTGAATCGGTACATCACCGATCTTGGCACCACGCGCACCAGTTAAACCACTATTTGTGGCATCTGGTTGTTTAGCCATTGCACCGCGCGCTTCATTAATTAACTCTGCGGTCCGCGCTGCAGTTCCACTTGGCGCATCGACCTTATTTGGGTGGTGTAATTCGATGATCTCTACCGATTCAAAATATGGCGCGGCTTGTTTTGCGAACTCCATCATCAACACCGCTCCGATTGCAAAATTAGGTGCGATAAAGACGCCCACCTTTGGATGCGAAGCTAACCAACCTTCGACTTGTGCGATCTTTCCAGCATCAAAACCAGTGGTGCCGACAACGGCATTTATGTCATTTGAAATTAGAAATTCTAGATTTTTCATGACGCCATCAGGGTTGGTGAAATCTACGACTACATCTGCTCCTTTGAGCAGATCAAGTGAATCTCCTAGATCAACGGCTGCGTGTAAAACTAAATCGTTCGCTGCATCGACAGCTTTAACAACCTCAGAGCCCATCCGCCCTTTAGCGCCAAGTACGCCGACTCTTATCGCCTTAATTGACTGATTACTCATGACAGTAGTCTCTCAAACTCTTGCAATTTATCGGAATTAAATGAATCTTTCGGACCTGCAAGGCCAAGGGTAAGCGGTCGTACGAAGAACTCGGCGGCTAATTTCTCTACCGCCTCTTTGGTCACGCTATTTAGATCGACCATCATCTCATCTGGGCTCTTGGCATAGCCATCCCAGACTTCGGCGCTACCGATACGGTCCATGCGATATGCCGAATCTTCACCGGCGAGCAAGACGCCTGCACGAACCGCGTTCTTGCCACGATTGAACTCTTCATCGGTGATGCCATTTGCTGCAACATCTAACAAAATCTCGCGCGCGATCTTTACTACTTCAGTCGCTTTATCTGGTGCGCAACCAGCGTAAACCGCGAAGTAACCACTGCCCACGTATCTACGAACTAAACCATCTACCGAATAAACCAGACCACGCTTCTCGCGGATCTCTTGGAAGAGACGCGAAGACATGCCACTACCAATTGCAATCGTTAATACTTTGAATGCTGTCGCGCGATCATCATTTCGGCCAATTCCTTCAAGCCCTAAGAAGAGATTGGTCTGTTCGAATTGACCATTATGAAATTTAACTCTGGCGGTTGGCATTGGTGTGAATGATGAATAATTTCGAATTTTTGGAGTGTTATTTCCGACTAAGAAATTATCGCGCTCAAGATTCTGCTTTACCAATGAGACAAAGTAGTCGTGATCGATATTTCCAGCAGCGCTTACGACCATCGCCTCTGGTTTGTAATGGCTCTTGTAGTAATTGAAGATCTGATCGCGAGTGATCGCGTTCATTGATTCCTTGGTTCCCAAGATCGAAGTACCTAGTGGATGCGTACCCCAGAAAGCGCTACCAAAGGCCTCTTCGGCGCAATCTTGTGGATCATCATCACGCATCGCCATCTCTTGAAAGACCACATTACGTTCGTTTTCGAACTCTTCTTGGGTGACCACTGCGCTGGTGATTACATCGCTAAGCACATCAACCGCTAATGGCAGATCCTCGTCGACCACTTTGGCATAGAAGCTGGTGAATTCGTTGGTGGTGTAGGCATTGATGCCACCACCAAGATTTTCAATTGAAGATGAGATCTCTTTTGCGCTACGGCGCGAAGTTCCTTTAAATAAAACGTGCTCTAAAAAGTGTGAGGCGCCAGATTCTGCTGGCGCCTCATCACGTGAACCGATATTTACAAAGTAACCTACTGAAGCACTTCGGACAGTGGCATCAGAATCAGTGATGATCCGTAAGCCGCAATCTAAAGTGGTTCGCTTGATCACTCTTGTTTCGCGTCGCCTTCCATTACTGGAACAAGCGATAACTTGCCCTTTGGATCGATCTCAGCGATCTCAACCTGGACCTTGTCGCCAACCTTCATGACATCTTCGACATTCTCGATGCGCTTTCCGCCATGCATCTTTCGAATCTGCGAAACATGTAGCAGGCCATCCTTACCAGGAAGCAGCGAGATGAAAGCGCCGAATTGCGCTAACTTCACAACGGTTCCTAAGTAACGCTCGCCAACTTCTGGCATCTGTGGGTTTGCGATCGCATTGATCTGCGCCTTTGCCGCATCAGCAGAAGTTCCATCAGTTGCACCGATGTAGATAGTTCCATCATCTTCGATAGAAATCTCAGCGCCGGTCTCTTCTTGGATCTGATTGATGATCTTGCCCTTAGGACCGATTACTGCACCGATCTGATCTACTGGAATCTTGATCGAGATAATGCGTGGAGCAAGCGGTGACATCTCATCAGGAGTATCAATCGCTTCTGCCATCACATCAAGGATTGCAAGGCGCGCTTCCTTTGCTTGGTGTAGCGCACCGGCAAGAACTGATGCCGGAATTCCATCTAACTTAGTATCAAGCTGTAACGCGGTAACGAAATCTTTGGTACCTGCTACCTTGAAATCCATATCGCCGAAGGCATCTTCTGCACCAAGAATGTCGGTAAGGGCTACGTATTCGGTCTTGCCATCTACTTGATCAGAGATCAGACCCATTGCAATACCTGCAACTGGCGCCTTTAGTGGCACACCAGCATTTAATAATGACAGCGTCGAAGCACAGACAGAACCCATCGAAGTCGAACCGTTAGAACCTAGCGCTTCAGAGACTTGGCGGATGGCATACGGAAACTCTTCGCGAGTTGGCAGCACTGGTACCAGTGCACGTTCTGCTAGCGCTCCGTGACCGATTTCGCGACGCTTTGGAGTACCAACGCGACCAGTCTCGCCAGTTGAATATGGCGGGAAGTTGTAATTGTGCATGTAGCGCTTCGAAGTCTCTGGACTCAAAGTATCTAACTGCATCTCCATCTTAAGCATATTCAAAGTGGTGACGCCGACGATCTGAGTCTCGCCGCGCTCGAAAATCGCAGAACCATGAACACGCGGGATCACTTCAACTTCTGCTGACAATGGACGAATATCGCGAAGGCCGCGACCATCGATACGGATCTTGTCACGTAATACCCGTTGACGCACCAATTTCTTAGTGACCGAACGAAGCGCGGCAGGAATTTCCTTCTCGCGTCCTTCGAACTCTGGAGTCAACTTACCGATGCAGGCATTGTTGATCTCTTCCAAACGACTTTCACGCTCTTGCTTACCGGCAATGGTTAGCGCCTTTGCAAGATCTTCCTTCGCTTCTGCTTCGACAGCTGCATAGACATCATCTTGGTAATCCAAGAAGACTGGGAATTCAGCGGTTGGCTTTGCAGCGACCTTTGCTAATTGCATCTGCGCTTCGCAGAGAATACGAATAAATGGCTTTGCCGCTTCTAAACCTTCAGCTACGACAGCTTCGGTAGGTGCACTTGCGCCGCCCTTAACTAATTCGATGGTCTTTGCAGTTGCTTCTGCCTCCACCATCATAACTGCCACATCATTATCCGCGATACGACCAGCAACAACCATGTCGAATACAGCGTTCTCAACTTGTGAGTGATTTGGGAAAGCAACCCATTGGCCATCGATTAGTGCAACGCGAACTCCACCAACTGGACCTGCGAAAGGTAGCCCAGCTAATTGAGTTGACATTGAAGAGGCGTTGATTGCGATCACGTCATACATGTGATCAGGATGTAACGCCATTACTGAAACCACGATCTGAACTTCGTTACGTAGGCCCTTAACGAATGAAGGACGTAACGGGCGATCAATCAAACGGCAGGTAAGGATCGCTTCCTCGGTTGGACGACCTTCACGGCGGAAGAACGAACCTGGGATCTTTCCGATCGAATACATACGCTCTTCGACATCTACCGTTAACGGGAAGAAGTCGAATTGATCGCGTGGGGTTTTGGAGACTGTAGTTGCAGATAGCAACATGGTCTCATCATCTAAATAAACGGTTGCGCAACCAGCTGCCTGCTTTGCTAGGCGGCCAGTCTCAAAGCGAATCTCTCGCTTACCGAATTTTCCGTTATCAATTACTGCAACGGCATGCTTAACGTCTTGACCTTCCATAGGTCGCTCCATTTCTCTAAACCTAAGCCGCTAGCGAGAGAAATGAATCTGCGATGGAAGTTCACGAAAGACTCTTTCGTAAACCACTACCGGAGACCATTTTCACGCCCGGCTTAGGTCAATTAATTATCGGCGAATGCCGAGTTTCTCAACAATTGCGCGGTAGCGATTGATGTCGGTCTTTGCAAGGTATTGCAAGATACGACGACGCTGACCAACTAACAAAAGTAGACCACGACGGTTGTGGTGATCATTCTTGTTTGACTTTAGGTGCTCGGTTAGATCATCAATGCGCTTTGTTAGTAGCGCGACCTGAGCCTCTGGGCTTCCGGTATCTGATGCTGAAGCGCCATATTGCGCGACGATCGACTTCTTTACTTCTGGTGTTAGCGCCATTTGGCACTCCTTTTCTTTTTTTGACGAAGCCCAACGGTCTTAAACACGATGAGGATTACTTCGTTTTCGAGCCCCTGAATTCTAATTTAGAGCGTTCAATTAACCTAATCGAGTCAATTCTCGCGCTTGAGCGCAGTCGATTTTCATCTGTTCTAGTAACGGTTCTAGCCCATCAAATTTGATGGTTTCGCGAAGGCGCCAACCGAAGATGATGCGCGCTTTCTGGTCATAAAGATTCAAATCTTTCTCATCGAGCGCATAAGCCTCAACTTGCCTTGATCTGATTCCTTCGAAAGTTGGGTTTGTTCCGATTGAAATTGCGGCGGGCCACTTTTGGTTCTCCACTTCTAACCAACCGGCATAGATGCCATCAGCGGGAATGGTCCAGTTGCCGCTTAAACCGAGATTTGCAGTCGGATAACCGATCTCGCGGCCACGCTTTTCACCGTGAACCACGGTGCCTTCCAATGTGAATCGATGTCCCAATAATTCATTAGCGAATTCGATATCGCCTTCGAAGATCAGATTACGAATACGCGTCGACGAAATTACGCCGTTACGTTCTTGCAGATTATGCACCTCTACCTGGAAACCGTAATTACGTAGATCTTCGGCCTTGCCTGCCGCACCTTTACCGTAAGTGAAGTTTGCGCCGACCATCACCGCTTTGGCATCTAATTCGTTAATCAAGATCTTATTTACGAAATCCTCCGGCAAAAGGTTGGCAAATTCTTTATCGAAATCGATTACTAGAACCGCATCTGCACCATGCTTCAAAAGTAAATTTATGCGCGCTTCTAAAGAAGTTAGATGCGTAGGTGCTTTATCTGGCGCAAAGAGCGTGGTTGGGTGCGGTTCGAATGTCATCGCAACCACCGGATTTCCGAACTTCTGCGCATCTTGTAGTAGCTGCTGGTGACCCACATGAACGCCATCGAAATTACCGATGACCACAGTGCCACCTTTAATCGGCGCAGGTTTCCAGGAAAGGCGCATGGGCTTACTTTACAAAGACCGCGATTGGTTTAGCACGTCCGTCAATATCTTGTAATAGCGCAGCCAATTCTCCTGCTGGGGTGATTGCGGCTACCAATTCTTTATTACCGCTAGCTTCGATGGTTCGACCAAATTTGATTTCATTGACTTCGCCTAATTCCAGAGTACGCGGCGTGAAGATCTTGGCTGCGACCTCTCCGACTGTAAGCAACTTACCGGCCATCGAAAGATCGAAGATCCCTACGCGAGTACGGCGAAGTGCGGTCAAATGTCCGCCGCAGTCGCGCGCAATCGCACGAATATAAGTACCTGCGCTACAGGTTACGGAGATATCGACTTCATCGCCACGAATCTCATTGATTTTAATCTCGAAAACTTCGACTTCGCGCGGCGGAATATCAACTTCTTTGCCTTCGCGAACTAAATCGTATGCTCGTTTACCATCGATTCGAATTGCTGAAACTGAAGATGGTCGTTGCATGATCTTGCCAACTTGCTTCGCAAATGCGCCCGGAATATCAGCAGGAGTTTCAGTGGTGGCGATTACTTCGCCCTCTTTGTCATCTGTCGAAGTTAACTGACCAAGTTTTACCGTTGCATCATAAGCTTTTACGCCAGCGGTTATGTATTGAAGTAATCGGGTGCCATCACCGATACCTAGGACCAAAACACCAGTTGCCATCGGATCCAAAGTTCCGGCATGACCGATCTTGCGGGTATTTAACTCTCTACGCGATTTTGCAACTACATCGTGGCTAGTCATGCCACCTGCTTTATCGACGACTAGAAATCCGTTAATGAGCTAACTCTTGTAAGGATTCTCGACGATCGGCTTGGCTTTTTCGGCCAAATGCGCGATCTCTTCATCGTGCTTCTTGATCTCAGAGATCAGTGATTCCATGTGTTGTGCCGCTTCTGGAAGCGCATCGCTGAAGAATTCCAATGTTGGAGTGATGCGCGTACCCAATTCATGTCCTACTGCAGAGCGAAGCATTCCTTTGGCCGATTCAAGTGCAGCCTTGGTCTTTGCTTGCTGATCGTGATCGCCAAAGACGGTGTAAAAAATCGAAGCGTTCTGAAGATCACCAGTCACGCGCACATCAGTGATGGTGACGAAACCAAGGCGTGGATCTTTTACCTTGGTCTCCAAAGTGCGCGCGACAACAACTTTGATGCGGTCGGCGACTTTCTCAGAACGAACGGACATTAGGCACGCTTCTTCTCGCGCATCTCATAGCATTGGACTACATCGCCAATTGCGATCTCTTTGTAACCAACACCAATACCGCACTCGTAACCTTCGCGAACCTCAGTTGCATCTTCCTTGAATCGCTTTAGTGATTCGACGGTTAGATCATCTGCAACGACGGTGCCGCCACGTAATACACGGGCCTTGGCATTTCGACGGATGATGCCATCTTGTACCAACGAACCTGCGATCAGGCCGGCCTTCGAAGATTTGAAGATCTCACGAACTTCGGCGTTTCCGATAACCGCCTCCTCGTACTCTGGCTTGAGCATGCCCTTAAGAGATAGTTCGATATCTTCGATCGCCTTGTAAATAACGGAATAGAAGCGAACTTCGACGCCCTCTTGATCTGCATATGTTGCGGTCGCTTGCTCTGGCTTAACGTTAAAGCCGATTACCACTGCAGTAGATGCTGATGCCAAGGTGATATCTGACTTGGTGATCGCGCCAACGCCGCGGTGAATAACGCGTAGATCTACTTCGGCTCCGACATCAAGCTGCATCAAGGCATCTTCCAAAGCTTCTACCGAACCGGATACGTCGCCCTTGATGATCAAATTCAAAGTAGAGATCTTGGATTGCTCCATGAAATCTTCCAGCGAAACTTTCTTGCGCGCCTTTGCCAATTGCGCATTGCGCTCTGCCGCTTGGCGCTTCTCTGCGATCTGACGTGCGGTGCGATCTTCATCAGCAACCAAGAAGGTATCTCCCGCATCAGGAACAGAGGTGAAACCAAGTACCTGAACTGGTCGTGATGGGCCCGCGAATTCAACGTTATTTCCGAATTCATCCAACATCGCACGGACGCGACCAAATGCACCACCGGCAACAATTGCATCACCGACATTCAAAGTTCCGCGCTGTACCAAAACCGTCGCAACCGGACCGCGACCGCGATCCAAGTGCGCTTCGATTGCCACACCACGTGCGACATCATCAGCAACTGCGCGAAGATCAATTGCGGCATCTGCGGTTAGCAAAATCGCATCGATGAGTTCGTTGATGCCCTTCCCTGATTTAGCAGAGACATCTACGAAGATGGTATCTCCGCCGTACTCTTCTGCAATCAAGTTATATTCGGTTAATTGTTGACGGACTTTGGCTGGATTTGAATCTTCCTTATCAACCTTGTTCACCGCGACCACAATCGGAACATCAGCTGCTTGTGCGTGATTTAACGCTTCAATGGTCTGCGGCATCACGCCATCATCTGCCGCCACAACTAACACTGCGATATCGGTGACCTTGGCACCGCGAGCGCGCATTGCGGTAAATGCTTCGTGACCAGGAGTATCGATAAAGGTAATCGCACGATTTAGTCCATCATGATCATGGTGGATCTGATATGCACCAATATGCTGCGTGATTCCGCCGGCTTCGGTCTTGATGACTTCGGTCTGACGAATCGCATCGAGCAACCTGGTCTTACCGTGATCGACGTGGCCCATAACAGTTACTACTGGTGGTCGCGCTTCGAGGTCCTCTGAATCAAGCTCGGTTAGCTCTGCTGCTAAATCGATATCAAATGATTGCAAGATCTCACGATCTTCATCTTCTGGAGAAACGATCTGGATTACATAACCCAATTCGCTACCTAGAATCGCAAAGGTATCGTCATCTACAGATTGAGTAGCCGTAACCATCTCGCCTAATTGGAAGAGCGCTTGAACTAACTGCGCGGCATCGCAATTTATGCGCTCTGCGAAGTCAGTTAGCGAAGCACCGCGACGCATACGAATAACTGTGCTGCCATCGCCGCGTGGAACTTTTACGCCACCAAGTACTGGCGCTTGCATGTTCTCGAAATCATCACGCAGCGCCTTCTTGCTCTTCTGTTTATTACTCTTCTTTGAACCGCCCTTACCAAATGCGCCCGCAGTGTTACCGCGACCACCTGGACCTGGACGGCCACCTTTACCTTTTCCAAATGGTGCGCCACCTGGTGCACCGGCACCTTGTCCTGGCTTGTACGGTGAAGATGCGCCACCTTGTCCTGGACGTGCACCACCTGGACCACCTTGCCCACCTTGACCTGGACGCGCTGCAAATCCTGGACGTTGTTGTCCAGGACGCGCAGCAAAACCAGGACGTTGTTGTCCAGGACGCGCAGCAAAACCAGGACGCGGTTGTTCGCCTGGACGAATTGGACGATTAGGTCGTGCTGGCGGACGAGGAATTGATCCCGTGCCAAATGGATTATTTCCCGCAGGGCGTTGTGGCGGACGTGGAGCACCAAATGGATTATTTCCACCAGGTCTTGGAGCTGGTGGTTTTGGAATATTAGTTGGAGCAGTTGGCGTTGGAGTAACAGGTTTTGGTTCTACCGCTTTTAACGCATCTAAATCAACGCCAAGTTCTGCAGCAAGTTCTGCAGCTAACTGTGGGTTTACCTCGGCTTGTTTCTTAGGCGCAGCCTTCTTCGCCGGCGCTTTCTTTACCGGCTTTGCTTCTTCAGCGGGCTTTGCATTTGGGAATGCTTCAATCAGACGGCGCGCTACTGGCGGTTCGATTGTTGATGAGGCGCTCGTTACGAACTCGCCCATCTCTTTTAACTTAGCAAGGACGACCTTGCTCTCCATACCGAGTTGCTTTGCTAACTCGTGTACACGGACCTTTGCCACATTTCTCCTTCGTGGTCTCGCCGTGTACTTTTTTACACGCTAAGACCTAGTTTGCTTCCTCATGATTGAGCGGTGCTCATTAGCGTGTCATTTTCTTTTCATCCATTCTAAAACTGCTTATTACTACTTTTGGTACTGCAAACGGAATTTGCAATGCGGGAAGTCTATCAGCCTTGTGGCGAAACGGAATCGCTATGAATATCGATACGCCAACCAGTCAGACGCGCTGCTAAACGGGCATTTTGACCATCTTTTCCAATAGCCAGTGAAAGTTGGTAATCAGGCACCACGACTTTGGCGCTACGGGTTGCTTCATCGACTACCTCTACAGATGAGACCTTTGCTGGCGCAAGGGCATTTGCTACATACACCGCGGGATCTTCTGAGTAATCGACGATATCGATCTTCTCTCCGTGCAACTCATCCATTACTGCTCTGGCACGCGCACCCATCGGACCGATCAATGCGCCTTTAGCGGAAACGCCTGCGCGGTGTGCACGTACTGAGATTTTGGTGCGATGTCCCGCTTCGCGTGCGATGCCCATTATTTCAACGACGCGATCGCCGATCTCTGGAACTTCGAGTGCGAATAATTGTTTTACCAATGCAGGGTGCGAACGCGAAAGCGTGATCTCCGGTCCGCGCATTCCTTGCTTTACATCGACCACAAAACATTTGATGCGATCTCCGTGTTCGAATTTCTCACCGGGGACTTGCTCTTGTGGTGGGATCTTTCCTTCAGTTCTTCCTAGATTCACATAAATCATCTTGGCATCGCGGCCTTGTTCCACCATTCCTGAGATCACATCACCGACGTTGGTGGAAAGTTCTCCGACGATCTGGGCATCTTTGGTCTGACGCATATACAACTTGATTGCTTGGCGCGCAGTTGCAGTGGCAACTCGGCTAAATGATTCGTTGCGATCTTGTACCTCCCCAATGCGATCTCCGGTTTCGGAAAATACCGGAACGAAGATCTGGATCTCGCCGGTCTCTCG
>CAWULI010000022.1:0-11801 GCA_963923155.1 uncultured bacterium | reverse complement strand
TTCATCTATTTGAACTTCTGATTTATCAGAGTTAAGCGCTAATGCTGAGTTTGCACGCTTGGTGATCCCGATGTCGGCACGAAAGAGCCAACCGTCGATTATTTCTGACTCTTTTGGTAACCAGGTAGCAGCCACAATCCGCTCTAACTCGTAGATTCGAAGCGAGAGAGGCGCGCCACTTGTTGCAGTCTTTGGTACCTCTTCTATCACTTTCCAGATATGAATTTGCTCCGGGTCGAAGTGCAACAACTGACCGTGGCGATTTCGAAGTGAAGTTCGGCTCTCTAGGTGGCCGACCAGATCGCGAAATCCAGCGCCATCGCGTAGGCGGACTGTGACCCGCTTACCAATTTCGCTCTCTGAAATCTCAGCCACGTGTAAATGGTAAGGCGTTAACTGATGGGTAGAATTCCTGCATGACCTACATAATTGCAGAACCCTGTGTCGACGTTAAAGATAAATCATGCATCGATGAGTGCCCGGTGGATTGCATTTACGAAGGAAATCGCATGCTTTATATCCACCCAGATGAGTGCGTGGATTGTGGCGCTTGCGAGCCAGTCTGCCCAGTTGAGGCCATCTACTACGAAGATGATGTCCCTGCGCAATACGAACAATTTCGCGAGAAGGCGCCCCTATTCTTCATCGAATTAGGTTCGCCAGGTGGCGCAGCAAAGGTCGGCAAGAGCGATAACGATCCTGATTTCGTTAAGAACTTGCCAGCCAAACCAGCTGAGTAGATCAATTGAAACTTCCAGATTTTCCTTGGGATGAGCTAACACCTTTTGCAGAGCGTGCCAAGCAACATCCTGGTGGTTTGATAGATCTATCAGTTGGTACTCCAGTTGATTCAACCCCCGATTTCATTCAAGAAGCGCTAAAGAGCGCCGCAAATTCTCCGAAGTACCCGCTGACTGCTGGTACACCAGAGTTGCGCGCTGCAATCAAAGATTGGGCAATCAGAGAACTCGGCGCGAGCGGGGAGTTTGGGGTCCTGCCACTAATTGGTTCAAAAGAGTTGGTCGCTTGGCTTCCGACTCTTTTGCAGAGCAAAACATTGCTCTATCCCGAAATCGCTTATCCCACCTACCTAGTTGGCGGACTGATCGCGCAAATTAATGTGAGGGCAGTTGGTTTTGATGCCGCTAATTGGCCAAATGCAGAGCTCGCTTGGATCAATAGCCCATCTAATCCAACCGGACGAATTTCAAGCGATCATGAATTGATCGGAGCTATTAATTGGGCTCGAAATAATGGAGTTGTAGTTTCTGATGAATGTTATTTGGAATTTGGTTCTTCAAGTAAACCGAAATCGATCTTGGCATTTAGCGGTGGCGATAACCGAAATCTTTTAGCGCTACATTCGCTTTCAAAGAGATCCTCAATGGCGGGCTATCGCGCCGCTATGTTGATCGGTGATCCAGAGTTGATTGCGCGGATCCTTGAAGTGCGAAAGCACGCGGGAATGATGGTTCCGCTTCCAGTGCAACAGGCGATGATTGCAGCGTTATCAGATAACAAACATGTTGAGCAGCAACGAGCACGGTACAACGACCGCAAAGCAAAGGTTCGTGGCGCGATCGAAAGACATGGCTTTCGCATCGAGCACTCCGAAGCAGGTTTATACCTATGGTCAACGCGTGATGAAGCAGATTTGAAATCTGTAGCCTGGTTTGCCGAGCACGGCATCTTGGTCGCGCCTGGCCATTTCTACGGCGAAAAAGGTAGTCATTACGTGCGCATTGCAATGACCGCGACCGATGCCCAGATTGATGAATTGGTGGTTCGACTGAGTGGTCCTAATGGTCCTAATGTTCCTAATGGTAAATAAATGACCGAAGCAATCCTCCTAGTTGGCGGTTATGGAACCAGATTAAGACCGCTAACCAATCATCGCCCAAAGCCGATGTTGCCGCTTGCTACCTTGCCAGTTACTGAGCATCAACTTGCAATCGCCGCAAAAGTTGGCATCAAACGAATTGTTCTTGCAACTGCATATCTATCTGATGTCTTCACGCCTTATTTTGGCGATGGCTCCAAATGGGGGCTAGAGATCAAATATGCATTTGAAAAGGAGCCACTTGGAACCGCAGGCGCGATTCGAAATGCAGCAGAGTTGCTTTCGGAAGGATCCGAAGTAGTGATTCTAAATGGAGATGTGATTAGCTCCCATAATCTCGCCGCTCAATTGGAAGTACATAGAAAAAATAATGCAGATGTCACGCTACATCTAACCACAGTTGAAGATGCCAGAGCTTATGGTTCGGTACCAACCGATAGCGAAGGAAGAGTCACTTCATTCTTAGAGAAGATGGATAACCCGCCAACCAACAACATAAATGCTGGTTGCTATATATTTAAAAATTCAGTAATTAATTCGATACCGAAAAATAAAGTGGTAAGCGTAGAACGCGATACATTCCCGGATTTGATATCACGGGGTGGCAAGATTTTTGGATTTATTGATCGCTCTTACTGGTTGGATATCGGCACTCCGAAAGCGCTGCTAAAAGGCTCGAGCGATTTAGTAAAAGGAATTGCACTTCCAGATGCGCTAGATAAATACAAATTCGCACATCGAGATCAAAATTACCTATCTCTCAGTGAAAGCATTTCGGGAGAAATTGGCGGCGGCAGCGCGATCGGAGGCTTTTGTCGACTAATCAACTGCACCATCGAAGGTTCAATAATCTCTGATGGAGTAGTGGCAGAAAATTGCACGATTCGGAACTCATTTATTGAAATCGGCGCGAAAATACAGCCAAATTCAACGATTATTAATGCATTTGTCGACCCGGATGGCGAGATTACCGAATTTCTTACTGCCTAGTAGCAAATCAATTAAAAATTGGCTTCGAAAATCAGACCATAAGAGACTTGACAGATGGAAGTTACACGCGTGTAATTCCTCCAATGAAATCGAGCGCCTCATGGCTTTCGATTTTCAAGACTTAAAGGGTCTGAAAAGATCTGAAAAGATTTGAATAGGAGCAGTACATGCGTCAAGAAGGTCCAAGCGTTCAGCTGGAAACTGGCGAGGTCGTCGAACTCTCATGGCAGGAGCGGGCGCTATGCGCACAGACCGACCCAGAGGCCTTCTTCCCCGAGAAGGGCGGATCCACCCGGGAAGCCAAACGTGTCTGTACCTCATGCGAGGTTCGGGCTGAGTGCCTTGAATATGCCTTAGCGCACGATGAGCGCTTTGGTATCTGGGGCGGGCTCTCCGAGCGTGAGCGCCGTCGCTTAAAGCGCCGTCCAGCGTAAATTTAATTTCCCTATTCCCCTGATTTCATAAAGACTTACGCCTGATGACTTCACAGGTAACTGCGATCTTGGTCGTTCATGATGGCGTCACTTGGCTGCCTCAGGTAGTAGCGGCGATCGCATCCCAGAGTAGAGCTCCGGATCGAACCTTGGCGGTAGATACCGGTTCTTTAGATGGCTCTGCCAAATTATTAAGTGGCGCCAGAATCAAAAGCATCACCACAGATCGCGGTGAAGGTTTTGGAACAGCAATTGCCGAAGCAGTCGCAACCTTGCCACCTTGTGAAAGCGATGATGAGTGGCTCTGGTTATTACATGATGACAGCGCACCGGATCAAAAAGCGCTAGAGAAATTATTAGCTTGCGTTGCAGATCGTCCAAATGTTGCGATGGTTGGACCAAAGATTTTAGGTTGGCATAACCGGACCCATTTATTAGAGGTCGGAATCAGTATTGCGCGAAATGGCGCTCGCTGGACTGGATTAGAAGAGGATGAGTACGACCAAGGTCAACACGATGGCATCCTTGAAGTTCTATCAGTAAGTACTGCTGGAGCTTTAATCCGCAGATCAGTATTTGAAGAGCTTGGTGGATTTGACGAGAAACTAGACCTATTCCGAGACGATGTTGATTTTGGTTGGCGCGTTCACACCGCTGGACAGACGGTGCTGGTCAATACCGATGCCGTGGTTTATCACGCACAAGCTGCTGCCACCGAGCGACGCTCGGTAGATGTAGATGAAGCATTCTTAAATCGACCACACCTACTTGATCGCAGAAACGCGGCATACGTCCTATTAACCAATTCGACTTGGTGGATGTTGCCACTGATTTCTATGCAACTCGTAGGCGCAGCGCTGTTACGCGCGATTGGGTATCTCTTTGCGAAATTACCGGGCTATGCCTCTGATGAATTATTGGCGCTGATTAGATTGATTATCAGGCCTGATCAAGTGCGGGCCGGAAGAAAGAGGCGCAAAGCCGATCGGCTGGTATCACCGCGAATCGTCACAAGATTCATGCCTTCACGGGTCACTCAATTTAGAAGCGCCCTCGAGAATTTATTTGACCGGATTCAAGGATCGCTCTTCCCAACTCAAACTGAGATCGGAAATGAGATCTCAGAAGATGAAGACTTGTTGACACCTTCATCGCAGCGCGACTGGAAACGAATCTTTAAGCGACCCGAACTAATCGCATTTATCGCTGCTTTCATCTACTCGATTATCTTCTCGCACAGCAGATTTGGTGCAATTGCAGGCGGCGCGCTTCCTGAATCACCTAAAGGCGTCTCTCAACTCTGGCGTTTATACGGAGAATCTTGGCACCAAGTTGCTTTAGGTAGCTCCAGTGCTACTCCTACCTGGGTGGCGGTTATCGCGCTAATAGGCACCATCACCTTCGGAAATGCGCAATTGTTCATCTCGTTGCTATTTCTCTTCGCGCCGCTGATACTTTTTGCCGCCATCTTCATCTGGCTACGCAAGATCACGACGCATATTTGGTTAGCAATATTTGGTGGTGCGCTGTACGCGATGTCTCCGGTGGCAATTGCGGCTATCAATTCAGGACGCCTAGGAACCTTGATAGTAATGGTGGCCCTACCACTGACCATGCACTTATTAAGCGAAACTCTAGAAATCGAGAATCTTTCGATTCGTAGGCTCTTCCAACTTGGGCTATTTATCGCAATTGCTGTGGCTTTCTCATTGCCATTCTTGTTGGCACTCGGGATTTTCTATCTAGGTTTAAGCATTTTCGATTATCTACATGTAACTCGTGAACTATTAATTAAGCGCATCAAAGCTAGATTGTTATTACTTTCAGTGCCTTTCTTGGTTAATCTGCCATTCTCTACCGAAGCCTTGTTACATCCAACGAGATTCTTACTTGAACCTGGTTTAGCGCTCGCTGGTGGGGGACCAAATCTGGCCCTACTTTCAAATCCCGGTGGGATTGGCTCATTACCTTGGTGGTTGATCGGACCAATGAGTGCGCTGCTCTTTGTCGCCTTCTTCTCTCGCACTAATGCGCGCTATTTTGCATTCGTCGGAACTGGATTTCTTGCCTTAGCTTCAATTCTCTCGTCGCTCTCTTTTCCAGCACATGGAACCTCGGTTGGTTATCCACTTTGGACCGGAACCTTCATCGCAATCTCTACGATTGCGTCGATCAGTGCTGGTGCGATTGTTCTAGATCAATTACGAATGCATTTGGAGAAAGCCGCGGTCAATTACCGTCACATTTTGGCTGCGGTAGTGCTTGCGGCATCAGTATCGTTCCTATTCGGTGCGGGATTTTGGAGCCTCTTCTCGAATTCACCATTGCACACCATTAATTCAAGAGTGCTTCCGGAGTTCCTGGGCGTTACTCCAGGTACCAAGACCGTGGTGATACGTAAGATGAGTGATGGTACCTTGAATTACTTCATCGCTCGAGGACGAGATATTTATCTAGGTGATCCAGATGTCGCACCCGCGACAAACCCCGAAATCGCTGCGGCTATTAGAGATGCAGTTGATGGAAGTGGAGTTACTAGCGCAAATGTTCTTGCTGAGTATGGGATTAAATATCTCTTCATTAAGGCACCTAGCTCTGCCTCTTTAATTCGTACGATTGATGGCCTCGGTGGCTTTGTACGAAATTCTGCAACCAGTGCTGGTGTCACCTGGAGAGTAATCGGTAATGCAGATCGATTGATCTTTACCTCTAAAGATCAAGTCATCGGATTGCCAACCAACGACATTAGTGCCAATTTCGAGGTAACCAAACCGGGAATATTGCGATTAGCAGAGAATTACGATCGAAGTTGGCGCGTAATTGGAAATGGCAAATTGGTGAAGATGTATCGCAATGGCAACGGCCTACCTGAATTCAAGATAGAAGAACCGGGCAAATATTTGCTACTACATGATGGAACTTCCAGAAGGGGTTGGCTATCTCTTCAAATCATCATGTTAATTGGTGCTTTCGTGATGGCGCTTCCCGGTGGACGCCGAAAGCGAGATCACGAATTATTATGAAATTACGTAGATTCTTGGTTTTGATAGTCACGATCTCAATAGTTGCTTTGATCGGAAATATCAATGAATATCAAGGAAAGAAGAATGTCTATTCTGATTCCTACCCAGAAGTCATCTGCCCGGATATCAGCGGTGGCACCAATCTGCAGGTCTCTTTAACCAATAGCTCGAAATTAGTCCGCAGTCTTTCTCGCGCGTCAGTAAAGATGGTTCCTGCTAAGACCACACGCATTAGCAGTAGCTCGGGATCGATTTTGGTCGATGGACAAGGAATAAATTCCTTAGCATGGATTTCACGCGCCGGTGTTTGGGCCGGTGGGCTTACCTGTTTATCTCCGCAAACTCAACAGTATCTAGTGGGAGCAAGTGCAGATGTTTCCAGCAAGTCGCAATTGATATTTGCAAATAGCGGTCTTAGCTCGTCCACGGTGGATATCACGGTTTTTACTGATGCAAGCGCATCATTTAAGAAATCAATCACAGTTAAGAAGAATCAAACTGTGAATCTCTCGGTGGTTTCTCTAGCGCCAGGTGCTAAATCTGTTGCATTTATGGTCGCTCCCAGAAATGGTCGAGTCGCTACCTACTTAGTTGACGAGCGAGGCAAGGGTTTACAGGCATTAGGTGGGGATATCGTGAATTCGCAGATCGGATTAAATAAAACTATTTATATTCCTGCGATTGCACACTCTGCTGACTTAGAGAAGACGCACGTCCTTCGAGTTTTGAACCCTAATGCAATAAGAGCAAATATCTCAGTCGAGTTAATTTCAGCTGATGGGCGATATGTTCCACTTACTTTGGATAACCGCAATATCGGAGCTGATCGCGTTATGGATCTGCCATTTGATGTGGATTCTAAGAATTCGGCATTTGCTTTGAAGATCACCTCCGACCAGCCAATCGCAGCTTCGGTTTACAGCAGGGTTATTAAATCTGGGAAGCGCGATTTCGTATGGAGTAGCGCGGTATCTCAAGGAATCACTGGTACTTGGGCGATAACGGGTCTAGATCCAACTTTGATAATTGCTGGTGGCGCAATCAAGGCGGAAGTACAGGTATTGATGCCCGGTGGAAAGAAGATTGGAAAGCGGATCTCGGCAAACGATATTTATGCATACAAGATTCCGTCTGGCGCACTTGGCTTGAATATTAAATCAATTAGCTCTGATAGCGCCGCCGCGCTCTTGGTTTACTCACAAAGTGGTGCGGGTTATCTGCCGTTAATAAACGGTTCGGTTCTAACTCGCAGCACCGTTCCCACCGCCAATATCGGCGTGTTAAACCCATAACTTGCGCCCACCAAAGACTATTTTTCTCATATGAGTTCCAAAAAAATTGGTCGCCATTGCTCTCGCTCAGGCTGCCATCGCAAAGCGGTGATGACGCTTACCTATGTGTACGCAGAGTCGATCGCAGTCGTGGGACCGTTAGCCACATATTCCGAACCGCATGCATATGATCTCTGTGAATTACATGGTGCAAAGCTGACCGTTCCAAATGGCTGGCAGGTAATTCGGCGCGAGATAAATCTCGCAGACAATGGTCCATCGGAAGAGGATTTGATGGCGATTGCGGAAGCGGTGCGCGAAATTGGACTTCGACAGGGAAGTGATTCGGTAAATACAAATGTCACTTCACAATCAAATATCGGACGTAGGGGTCATTTACGCTCGGTGCCTAATTTAGACAACTCTTTATGACCGAGAAGTTTCCAAATATCTTCAAGGCATACGACATACGTGGGCTAGTCGGCAGTGAATTAACCAAACAATTTGCATTCTCGACTGGGGTTGCATTTGCAAAATTTCTTGAGCTGCAACGTGAACCGGGTACAGTTGTTATTGGTGAGGATATGCGCCCATCTTCGCCAGATTTAGCAGATGCCTTCTCATCCGGAGTCACCTCACAGGGGTTGGATGTAATTCGAATCGGTTTGGCATCTACTGACATGCTCTATTTTGCGGCTGGAAAATTAAATCTGCCTGGCGCAATGTTTACCGCAAGCCACAATCCCGCCAAGTACAACGGCATAAAACTCTGCCTAAGTGGCGCAAGACCTATTGGTAAAGAATCAGGATTGCAGATCATCGAGAAATTTGTCAGGGAAGGCGTTCCGGTTTCGATGCGCTCCATGGGCAAAGAGAGCCAGCGCGAGATGTTGCAAGAGTATGTAGAACACTTACTTAACTTGGTTGATCTCTCGTCAATTAGAAAACTAAAAATTGTCATTGACGCAGGCAATGGAATGGCCGGACATACTGCACCCGCTGTCTTTCAAAGAATCAATGCCGATGTCACGGAAATGTACTTCGAATTAGACGGAACCTTCCCCAATCATGAAGCCAATCCGATTGATGAAGAGAATTTGGCTGACTTAAAGCAGATGGTAAAGAAGCAGAAGGCCGATATCGGATTGGCATTCGACGGCGATGCCGATCGATGCTTCTTGGTGGACGAGAAAGGAAATGCAGTCAATCCTTCTTTATTAACTGCCTTGATTGCAGATCGCGAATTGGCAAAGCGACCAAATGCTTCGATTATCTATAATTTGATTTCTTCTCGAGCGGTACGCGAGATTATTCAAGAGCGCGGCGGTACGGCAATTAGATCTCGAGTCGGCCACTCATTTATCAAGGCGATGATGGCTGAAAGTGGTGCGATTTTCGGCGGGGAACATTCGGGTCATTTCTACTTCGCAGATTTTTGGAGAGCAGATTCTGGGATGTTGGCAGCGCTCCATGCAATTGCTGCTCTAGGTACCACGAATCTAAAGTTATCTGAGTTACTCGCACCTTATTCAAGGTATGTAGCAAGTGGTGAAATAAATTCAAAGGTAAAAGATGGCGTCGCGATAATGTCATCTTTAAAAGCGCGCTATCAAGATCAATCTGGAGTTTCGATAGATGAGTTGGATGGCTTGACCGTAGATGGTGATACGTGGTGGTTCAATGTTCGGGCATCCAATACCGAACCGCTACTTAGGCTTAATGTCGAAGCCAAGAGCGAAGCGCAAATGGTGAATTTGCGCGATGAGCTGCTTGCTTTAATCCGCGCCTGATTTCCCGCTAAACTAAGGCCCTGCGCGAGGCCTCGCCGTTCATATTCAAGTTTTACTATTCAGGAGTTTTTAAATGACAACGACGACCTCTTTAAAACACGATATTGCCAACCCGGCGCTTGCTGCCGAGGGTAAGAAGCGAATCGAATGGGCTGAGCGAAACATGCCAGTGCTTGCTCAAATCCGCGAGCGCTTCGAAAAGACCAAACCTTTTACAGGTGTACGAATCGCAGCATGCATGCACGTCACCACAGAGACCGCGAATCTAATGCGAGTACTTAAGGCTGGTGGCGCCGAGATCGCGCTATGCGCATCTAATCCACTATCGACTCAAGATGACACTGCAGCAGCTTTGGTTTACGAATATGGCATTAGCGTTTTCGCGCGAAATGCAGTTGATCGTGAAGGTTACTACGCACACATTAACGCGGCGCTTGATATCCAGCCTCATCAAGTATTCGATGATGGTTGCGACTTGGTAAACACATTACACACCACTCGTAAGGAATTAATTCCAAATATCACCGGTGGTTGCGAAGAGACCACAACTGGTGTGATTCGTTTGACGCAAATGGCGAAGGATGGCGCGCTGCAATTTCCGATGATTGCAGTTAATGACACTGATACCAAGCACATGTTCGATAATCGTTACGGCACTGGTCAATCAACCCTTGATGCGGTATTTCGCGCAACCAATTTCTTATTAGCTGGTCGCACACTAGTTGTGGCAGGTTTTGGATATTGCGGTAAAGGCGTTGCAGAACGTGCGCGTGGTTTAGGTGCAGATGTGATCGTCACAGAGATCGACCCTACTAAGGCTCTAGATGCGATGATGCAAGGTTTCCGAGTAATGCCTATGACCGAAGCTGCAAAGATCGGTGATGTATTCATCACTGTTACCGGTAATCGTGATGTACTTCGCGAAGAGCATTTCTTGCTTATGAAAGATGGTGCGATTCTTGCAAACTCTGGCCACTTCGATGTCGAGATCGACGTAGCATGGCTTGAGCAGAATGCGGTAAAGAAGGTCGCCAAGATGCGCCATCAAACCGACGAATACCATCTAAAGAATGGTGCGCGTTTACTGCTTCTCGCAGAAGGTCGCTTGGTTAACTTAGGAGCAGCAGAAGGACACCCAGCTGCAGTTATGGATCTCTCTTTCTCAGATCAAGCGTTAACTGCCGAGTATCTAGTTAAAGAAGCGAAGAACTTAAAGCCTGGCGTACACAACGTACCAACCGAGATAGACAAGGAAGTTGCTCGCTTGAAGTTGGCCAGCATGGGTGGCGCTGTTGATGTATTAACTCCTGCACAAGAGCTCTATTTGAATTCGTGGGAACACGGTAGCTAATGTCCTTAGTGCTTGTCGTCGACGACGATCAAGATCTAGCGGAGATGCTCGGCATCGTTTTAACCGGTGCCGGCATCAACGTTGAGATCGTAAGTCGCGGCGATGAAGCGCTAGAAGCATTTCGTGAAACCAAACCAGATCTAGTCCTTCTAGATTTGATGTTACCTGGTATTGATGGCGTAGAAGTTTGCAAACAGATTCGCGCAGAATCCATGATTCCAATTGTGATGCTAACAGCGCGCGGCGAAACCCAAGATGTGGTTGCTGGCTTAGAAGCTGGCGCCGACGACTACATTGTTAAGCCTTTCAAGCATCCATCTGAGTTAATCGCACGAATTAGAACCAGATTGCGTCGATCCAACATTTTGGCGACAGGTCAATTAACAATTGGTGATCTAAAGATCGACATGGTTGCACACGAAGTAACTCGTGGGGAGAAGAAGATCCTCTTGACCCGGCTTGAGTTTGAATTATTAGCCGCTTTGGCAAAGGAACCGGGGCGAGTATTTACTCGGGATGCATTACTTAGCGAGGTTTGGGGCTACCAACATTCATCAGATACCCGCTTAGTCAATGTGCATGTGCAACGCCTCCGCTCGAAGGTCGAGATTGATCCGGATAATCCGCAAATCGTTCTGACGGTTCGAGGGGTCGGTTACCGAGCAGGTACCACGAGCAAGTAAGTGAAGCTCACTAAGTGGTTACGCCATTCATTGGCGGCGCGAGTCATCATTTCAACTTCACTACTGACCATCTTTTCAATATCCATCGCTGGTTCTGCCTTGAACACGAGGCTTTCAAATGGAATTAGAAATGTTAAATACAGTTCATCTGTATCAGATGCTAGATCTGCTTTTTATTCTTTGCAATATGAATTTTTAGTAGCTGGAGAAGATTCCAAAGCAATTCGCAAGGCTATCAATGATCTTTCTTCAAACGGAACTTTGATTGGAGCAGGAACTAATAACCTTCCAAATCTTGTCTTTATACCTTCGCCGGGTACGAATGTTTCCAAGGTTAATTACACTACATTTTCTACTTTTTTAAATGGATCTGCGATTCCCAAGGAGCTACGGAATAAAGTAGCGAAAAGTTCTTCAAC
>CAWULI010000021.1:0-12080 GCA_963923155.1 uncultured bacterium | reverse complement strand
TTGATTGAGGAGTTAGAAGATGGTGATGACGATGCGTGATTCGATAAGTAAAGCAAAGCGCATCGTAATCAAAATCGGAAGCTCTTCGTTAACTGGAAAAGCAGGTAGCGGCCTAGATGCCAGTGCCGTAGATAAATTGGTAGATGTAGTTGCTGCAGCCAAGAAGAATGGCGCAGAAGTTTTGGTGGTCTCATCAGGTGCGATCGCGGCAGGTTTGGCGCCACTTGGATTACAGACTCGACCAAAGGATCTATCCACGCAACAAGCAGCTGCTTCGGTAGGGCAAGGTCTTCTTATCCATCGCTACACGGAAAGTTTCGCGCGATACGCAATCACAGCGTCGCAAGTTTTACTAACCACCACCGATGTGGTGCGCCGCTCTCATTACAGCAACGCCCAGCGCGCTCTATTTAAGTTGATCTCTATGAACGTGGTTCCGGTAATTAACGAGAACGACACGGTCGGTACAAGCGAGATTCGCTTTGGCGACAATGATCGATTGGCTGCGCTAGTTTCACTACTGACTCAAGCAGATCTGTTAGTGCTCGTTTCTGACATTGATGCTTTGTATGACGCACCACCTAGCGATTCCAATGCAAAGAAGATTTCTGAAGTTGAAGATTTAGGCCAACTGAGCCAAATCAAATTGGGAGGCGCAGGAAGTGCTGGCGTTGGAAGCGGTGGCATGGTGACAAAGATTGAAGCCGCTAAAATCGCAACCAGTGCAGGTACTGCGATGTTGCTGACTAACTTAACCAATTTATCTGCTGCGCTAAAAGGTGAATCGGTCGGAACTTATTTCCATGCTAAAGAGAGCAAAAGTAATTCTCGCGCGCTCTGGTTAGCGCATGCTTCAACTGCAAACGGTAAATTGGTTTTGGATGCCGGTGCGACCAAAGCGATTTTAGAACGCGGAGTCTCTTTATTACCCGCTGGTGTTACCGCTGTCGAAGGCGATTTTGATGCCGGCGATACCGTGGACCTGGTAGATCCAAATGGCGTAGTAATTGCGCGCGGCATCGTAAATTTCGATAGCGATGAAATCCCACAGATGCTCGGTAAATCCACCAAGGAGTTAGCGGCGACTTTAGGCGCAGAGTTCGAGCGCGAATTGGTTCATCGCGACGACCTAGTTTTGATTTAAAGTTTTGATTTAAATTAGATCGTACTAGCGATCTGTTGTAACACTGGAACAATCTTCGCCGATATTCCATCTGCACTTGTTGGTAGATCACTAAGTTTTACTACCACGACATGATCTTTTGGCTGCACATAAATGTATTGGCCATGCAAACCCATCAGCAGATATGAATCAGGGAAGGGAAGCCAGACTTGTGCCGAATAACCCCAACCGTAATCTAGAGATTCTTGCGCAGTACCCATCCGCTTTAAATAGCTCGCGCTAATTACCGAAGTCGAACCAATCGCTGCATTGCCATTGTTTACAAAGAGTTGTCCCACACGTGCGAAATCTCTAGCGGTGGCGTTGAAGCAACAGAAGGTCTTTTCAATTCCACCGACATGATCAACATTCCACTTGGAAGTGCTCTCGGCACCGATTGGTTGCCAAACATTGCTCTGGAAATAATTCGAAACGGTCTGTCCAGTAATCTTCTTGATCACCATGCCAAGTAATTGGGTATTGACGCTTCGGTAATCTGGTTTAGTTCCGGGTACCTCACGCATCTTCTGATTGTGGTGAAGCCACCAATAGATATCGGTTGAGGCATACATCTGTGCGATGGCCACGCCCCAGCCAGATGGACCACTTGGATAGTTATCGCTTACTCCAATACCGGAATTCATGTCTAGCAAATTCTTTATCGTGATCTGATCAAAATCGGTACCAGTTTTATATTCTGGCAGGATGCTCACGAAAGTGTCGCTCTCTTTTAACTTACCTTCTGTGATCAACTGTCCGATCATGATGGAGGTTAAAGTTTTAGCCATCGAGTAAGTTGGCAATAGGCTATCTGCCTTCTTGCCATTGAAATATCGTTCGTAAACTAACTTGCCATCTTTGATAACTAAAAATGCATTGGTCTTAGTGGTCGAGAAGAATTGATTCAAAGAGATATCTTCTCCGGCGTAATTAACTGATTGCGGTAATTCAACTTTCCCGATTGTCCAAGGAGTTGGATTCTTTGCTGGCGAGATGAAGTGCGCGGGCATCAAATCTGGTGTCTTTGAGGCTGGTGCCAATCCCAATTTGATCGCAGAGATTGGCTCGGGATATCTAATTACTTTAGTTACTGCAAAGAGCGCAAGGTAAAGGACGAGAACGGTGGCAATAGTTCGCTTTAGAAATTTGAACACGCCAATAGGGTAGTCCCAGATAAGATTCTCGTCATGGATGCGCAAGCGTTAGTCAATCAATTAGCTGATACCGCGCGCCTTTCCTCTCGCACATTGACAATGGCAACCGGTCCAGAACGTGCCGCTGCTTTAAATTTAATCGCTGACGAGATCGAGTCGCGCGCATTTGAGATCCAAGAGGCCAATCAATCTGACATGGAGCGCGGAAAGCGCGATGGTTTAAATAGCCAATTACTTGATCGTCTGATGTTAAATGATGCGCGCATCAAAGGAATTGCAAATGGTGCGCGTCAGGTTGCCAATTTGGAAGATCCACTCGGTCAGACTTTACGCGAGCGTACCCTTCCAAATGGATTGCATCTACGCCAGATTTCAGTTCCATTTGGCGTAATTGGTATGGTCTATGAAGCGCGCCCGAATGTCACGGTTGATGCTGCGGTAATTTTGTTAATGAGCGGTAATGCAGCCTTACTTCGTGGCTCTTCATCTGCCGAAAGTAGCAATCAAGTTTTGGTAAAAATCATGCGCGATGCACTATCCAAGACCAAGATTTCACCAGATGTAATTCAATTGATTCCATCAAATGATCGCGCAACAACTACTGCACTTCTAAAGGCTCGCGGGCACGTAGATCTTGTGATTCCACGTGGTTCGGCATCTTTAATTCGTATGGTGGTAGATGAGGCCACAGTTCCAACCATCGAAACTGGCGCAGGTGTTTGCCATGTTTATGTAGATAAAGATGCCAATCTCGATAAGGCAATTCCGATCTTGATTAACTCAAAGACGCATCGTCCATCGGTGTGCAACGCGGCCGAGACCTTGTTGGTTCATAAAGATATCGCTCCGAAATTCTTGCCGATGGCGATGAAAGCGCTTAATGAATCTGGCGTCATAATGCATGTCGATCAAGAGGCGAGCAAATATGCCGATGTTTTAGGAATCAGAGCACAAGCAGCAACCGCTGCAGACTGGTCGACTGAATACGGTGTGCTAGAGATGAATGTCGGAGTGGTTGATTCTGTCGAAACTGCTAGTGCGCACATCGCCAAATACGGCACTAATCACACCGAATCCATCGTCACCGAGAATAAAGAGACTGCCGAAAAGTTTGTGAAATTATCAGATTGCGCCGCAGTAATGATTAATGCATCGACTCGATTTACTGATGGCGAACAGATGGGATTTGGCGCAGAGATCGGTATCTCTAACCAAAAACTTCATGCACGCGGACCAATGGGTCTAGAGCAGATGACAACCACCACTTGGATTGTCACTGGCGATGGCCAAATTCGCCAGTAATCACTTAAATAAATAGAATTCCCGCCATGTCTAGCCTCTCTCGCGCGGAAGTTGCCAAGTTGGCCAAGTTGGCGCGCATCGAAATGAGCGATGCCGAATTAGATGCACTCTCTTCAGAGTTCGCCGTGATTCTTGGCGCGGTGGATCGAGTGCAAGAGGTGGCTAAGAGCGATGTACCACCGACTTCGCACCCACTTCCAATTAAAAATGTGACCAGAGTGGATCAAGTTATTCCTTCGCTATCTCCAGAAGAGGCGCTAAGTGGCGCCCCAGCACAAGAGGAGCAACGTTTCCGAGTTCCGCAGATTTTGGGTGAAGAGTGATTCATAAGAGCGCCGCTGAGATGGCTGCTGCATTAGCAGCAAAAGAAATCTCTTCACTCGAATTAACTAAAGCGCACTTAGATCGAATTGCAGCAGTTGATAAAGAGGTGCATGCCTTCCTACATGTTGACACTGATGGCGCAATGGCACAGGCAAAAGCAATTGATGATGCGCGCGCGAAGGGCGAACAGTTAAGTCCACTAGCTGGCGTGCCAATTGCGCTAAAAGATGTCTTTACTCAAAAGGGAATTCCGACTACTTGTGGTTCCAAGATTCTTGAAGGTTGGCGCCCACCTTACGACGCCACCGTTACTGCAAATTTAAAGAAAAACGGTATCGTAATTTTAGGTAAGACCAACATGGATGAGTTTGCGATGGGTTCTTCTACTGAGAACTCTGCATATGGACCTACTCATAATCCTTGGGATCTAACTCGAATCCCTGGCGGATCTGGTGGCGGATCATCGGCATCGCTCGCCGCTTTTGAAGCACCCCTTGCGATTGGTACTGATACTGGTGGATCGATTCGCCAACCTGCGGCTGTTACTGGAACAGTTGGAGTAAAACCAACATACGGAGGTGTATCGCGTTACGGTTTAGTTGCCTTCTCGTCTTCGCTTGATCAAGGCGGACCTTGTGCCAGAACTGTTTTAGATGCGGCGCTTCTACATGAAGCGATTGCCGGACATGATCCAAAGGATTCTACTTCTATAAATGCACCAGTACCGAAGGTCGTCGAAGCTGCAAAACGTGGCGATGTTAAAGGTTTAAAGATTGGTGTCATCAAGGAATTACAAGGCGATGGTTATCAAAAGGGTGTATTAAATAGATTCAATGAATCACTAGATCTATTGGCTTCATTAGGCGCGGAGATCGTTGAAGTGTCTTGCCCATCATTTGAATATGCACTAGCTGCTTATTACTTGATCGCACCATCAGAGTGCTCATCTAACTTGGCTCGATTCGATGCGATGCGTTACGGCATTAGAGTGGGCGATGGCGATGCCGAATCAGTTATGAGCGCAACTCGCGAAGCTGGATTTGGGCGCGAGGTAAAGCGCCGCATCATCTTAGGAACTTATGCGCTATCTAGTGGTTACTACGATGCTTATTACGGTAGTGCGCAGAAGGTGCGCACGTTGATTATGCGCGATTTCGAAAAAGCTTTTGCTGGTGCAGAGGTTTTGGTTTCTCCTACCGCACCGACCACCGCTTTTAAGATTGGTGAAAAGGCAAACGACCCACTTGCGATGTACTTAAATGACATCGCGACAATTCCAGTTAACTTGGCGGGCATTTGCGGCATGTCATTGCCATCTGGTTTGGCTGATGAAGATAACTTGCCAGCAGGTTTTCAGATCATGGCTCCTGCAATGCAAGACCAGAGACTTTATAACGTGGGTGCAGCGTTAGAAGCTGCGTTACTTTCTAAGTGGGGCGCACCGATTTTAAGTAAGGCTCCTGCATTGGGCGGTAGCAAATGAATTACGAGCAAGTAATCGCTAAGTACGAACCCGTAATGGGGCTAGAAGTTCACGTTGAGTTAAATACCAAATCAAAGATGTTCTGCGGTTGCGCGACCGTCTTTGGCGCTGAACCAAATACCCAAACTTGTCCGGTCTGTCTCGGTTTACCTGGATCACTTCCGGTAGTTAATGAGACCGCAATCGAATCTGCGATCAAGATCGGGTTGGCATTAAATTGCAAGGTCGCGCCATTTAGCCGCTTTGCTCGCAAGAACTACTTCTATCCAGATATGCCGAAGAACTATCAGACCTCTCAATATGACGAGCCAATCTGCTTCGATGGATATTTAGATGTAGAGATCGATACCGAAGAGGGCCTAAGAAATTTCCGAATCGAGATCGAACGTGTACATATGGAAGAGGACACCGGTAAGTCGCTACATATGGGCGGCGCTACTGGCCGAATACATGGTGCTGATTATTCGTTGCTTGATTACAACCGCGCTGGTATTCCGTTAATCGAGATCGTTACCAAGATTATTCCTGGAACTGGAAAATATGGACCAGAGGTCGCGAAGGCTTACGTAGCAGAGCTACGAGATATCTTGCGTAGCATCGGAGTTTCGGATGTGAAGATGGAACAAGGTTCGCTTCGTTGCGATGCCAACGTCTCACTTCGCTTGATCGGTAGCGATACCTTGGGTACTCGATCTGAGACCAAGAACGTTAACTCTTTGCGTTCTGTAGAACGCGCAATTCGCGGCGAGATGATTCGCCACGCAGAGCAGCTAGAAAAGGGTGAGAAGGTAAAACAAGAGACCCGCCACTTCCAAGAAGATACTGGTACGACTCGAAGCGGTCGCTCTAAAGAGCAGGCCGAGGATTACCGTTACTTCCAAGATCCTGATTTGGTTCCGATCGCACCAAGTGCAGAGTGGATCGAGAAACTTCGAAGCCAATTACCAGAAAAGCCATCCGCACGTCGCAAGCGTTTGAAAGAGGCGTGGCAAGTTCCAGATAAAGAGATGGCCGCGATGATCAATGCGGATGTTTTAGATATCGTTGAAACCACAGTTAATTTAGGCGCTGATCCAACTAAAGCGCGCGGTTGGTGGCTTGGTGAGATTTCACGTTTGGCCAATGAAAAAGAGGTCGCGATTTCGGATCTCTCAATCACTCCAAACGATGTCGCAGAGATCGTCGAATTGATAAACAAAGGCGAACTAACAGACAAGTTAGCGCGGCAAGTTGTGGAAGGTGTAATTAACGGAGAAGGTCGCCCAGCAGAAGTGATTGCAGCGCGCGGATTTAAAGTGGTTAGCGATGACGGTGCGCTCCTTGCGGCGATTGAGAAAGCTTGCGCCGCGATGCCAGATGTCGCAGAGAAGGTTCGCGGTGGTCATCTACCCGCAGCTGGCGCTTTGATCGGTGCGGTCATGAAAGAGACGAAAGGCCAAGCAGATGCCGCGAAAGTTCGCGAGCTCCTACTTGGCCATCTCGGTCAAGCTAATTAATTATTAAACAATAACCGAAGCTCCATCTTTATCTTCGACCATTCCCTCTTTGCCAACATTGATTGCAAAGAATAAGACTGCTGCACCAACTAACAAGAAGAGCGCTCCGACGCGGAAAGCTTGAGTAAAACCATGCACCAAACCAAAAGCAGTTACGGCTTGACCAAGTGATTGATGGCTAGCGATATAACTTGTAGTTGTCGTAGTTGCCACGGTATTTAGTAGCGCGGTTCCGAGCGAACCTCCAACCTGCTGGCTGGTGTTCGTAAGCGCAGAAGCAACACCAGCATCTTTATTGCCAACGCCGTGAAGTGCGGTAGTTGTAATTGGAATAAATACATTTGCCATACCAGTACTCATGATCACTAGGGCAGGGAATACGTGCGTCCAGTAATTAGTAGTTGGTGTGATTAGCGATAGATAGAAGAGTCCGCCCGCAGCCAGAATCAATCCGGTAATCATGTGAGGCTTTGGACCATTCTTTGGAAGCAGTTTCGATACTAGTCCGGCATTTAGCGCGATACCAATCGAGAATGGCAAGAAACCAAAACCACTGTGCAAAGGAGTCCAACCAAGAACCACCTGAAGGTAAAGACCAAGGAATAGGAACATTGAGAATAGACCTGCGCCGACGATCAACATTCCTAGATATGAACCACCGCGATTACGTTCGGTGATTACGTGAAGTGGCATTAATGGATATTTAGCGCGTTTTTCGATTAGTACGAATGCGATCAGCAAAACCGCGGCGATTGCAAAGAATGTCATGGTAGTTGAGTTACCCCAACCATGTGATGCCGCGCGGCTAAATCCGTATACGAGCGAGAAGAGACCGCCAGTTGCGGTAACGACACCAGGAAGGTCGTAACCATGTTCACCATCGGCATGTGAATCATGAAGCCACTTAGCAGCAGAGACGCCAACTACCAATGCAATAGGGACATTAACTCCCAAGCACCAGCGCCACGAGAAGTATTCAGTAAGTGTTCCGCCAAGAATCAAACCGATTGCCGCGCCACCGCCTGCGATAGCACCAATAGCACCGAATGCTTTGGCGCGCTCTTTTGGATCGGTGAAGGTAACGCTGATGATTGAAAGCACGGCTGGTGCAAGTAGCGCACCAAATACGCCTTGTAACGCGCGAGCTGCAAATAGTTGACCTTGGGTCTGTGCGATTCCGCCGATGGCAGATGCGCCAGCAAATCCAAGTAATCCGATGATGTAGACCTTCTTACGTCCAACGAAGTCACCGATTCGACCGCCTACCAAAAGCAAACTTCCGAATGCCAAGGTATATGCCGTTACTACCCATTGCTGATTTGCATTAGAAATGTTGAGCGCCTTCTTTGCGCTAGGAATTGCAATGTTAACAATCGAGGCATCTAGCACCACCATTAATTGTGATGCCGCCAGGATTATTAAGGTCTTCCATCGATCTTTATAAATTACTTCAGGTGATACAGTCTTCAATTAGCTCTCCGATGATCGAATTAATTAGTATTTAGTTAATAGAGTCTATCGTTATATGATTACCGCTATGCCTGATAGGTCTAACATGAAACCTCGTTCTGGTCTCGTAACCGATGGACTAGAGCGCGCGCCAGCCCGTGGCATGTTGCGCGCAGTTGGCATGAAAGACGAGGATTTCAACAAACCGCAAATTGGTATCGCTTCATCATGGAATGAGATCACTCCGTGCAATCTCTCACTTGATCGTCTAGCAAAAGCGGCGCGCCAAGGCGTTATCGACGCTGGCGGTTTTCCGATGCAATTCGGAACCATTTCAGTTTCTGATGGAATTTCAATGGGCCATGAAGGTATGCACTTCTCGTTGGTATCTCGCGAAGTGATTGCTGATTCGGTTGAAACCGTCATGGAGGCAGAGCGCCTAGATGGCATGGTGACTTTCGCTGGTTGCGATAAATCACTGCCGGGCATGATGATGGCCGCAGCGCGAATTAATGTGGCATCAGTATTTGTTTACGCCGGCTCGACACTTCCCGGAAGCGTTGATGGAAAAGATGTAACAATTATTGATGCCTTCGAAGCAGTAGGTGCATGTGCTCGTGGATTGATCTCTGAAAACGAAGTCGACAAGATCGAGCGCGCTATCTGTCCCGGCGAAGGTGCGTGCGGCGGTATGTACACGGCAAACACCATGGCCACTGTTGGTGAAGCGATCGGACTTTCTCTACCCGGCTCTGCAGCGCCACCAGCCGTTGATCGCCGTCGCGATCGTTATGCCGCCGAAGCTGGGGCAGCGGTAATTAATTTGATCAAACAAGGAATCGTAACGCGCGATATCTTGACCAAGCGCGCATTCGAAAATGCGATTACCGCAGTGATGGCGCTTGGCGGATCAACCAATGCAGTTCTACATTTATTAGCGATTGCGCACGAGGCAAGAGTTGATTTAACGCTCGATGATTTCCACCGCATCGGCTCCCAAGTTCCATTGCTTGGCGACCTAAAACCTTTCGGTAAATTCGTGATGACCGATGTGGATCGGGTTGGCGGAATTCCGGTGGTACTTCGCGCGCTACTTGATGCTGGTTATCTACATGGTGATACCTTGACCGTTACCGGTAAGACCATGGCTGAAAATCTCAAAGATATTAATCCGCCGCTTCCAGATGGCGATGTATTACACGAGACCAAGAAACCATTATCAACTGCTGGTGGCATCACTATTCTTGGTGGATCTTTAGCGCCGGAAGGCGCAGTTTGTAAAACTGCGGGCGTCGGCGTTGATGTTTTCGAAGGTCCAGCGAAAGTTTTCGAACGCGAATGGCAAGCGATGGAAGCACTTGAGAAAGGCGATATCCAATCTGGCGATGTAGTCGTTATTCGCTACGAAGGACCAAAAGGTGGTCCCGGAATGCGCGAGATGTTAATGATTACTGGTGCAATTAAAGGCGCTGGTTTGGGTAAATCAGTATTGCTGTTAACTGATGGTCGATTCTCTGGTGGTACTACTGGTCTTTGTGTAGGACACGTGGCCCCCGAAGCAGTCGATGGCGGTCCGATCGCATTGGTTAGAAATGGTGATCGCATTAAGATTGACACTATTAATCGCACCTTGGATCTATTAGTTTCCGAAAGCGAACTAGCTGAACGTCGTAAGACATTCAAACCGATCCCACATAAGTACACGTCCGGCGTACTTCATAAATATTCGAAGTTGGTCGGTTCGGCATCCAAAGGCGCGGTCTGCGACTAATTGCCTGACCGCGTCCGTATTTTGAGATGCATATCTCAACTATTGACGCTTTTGTGTTGATGCGGGAGGATTACTCCATGCGTAAGGCAAGCATCGTTATCTCATCAGTCGTGGTGGTCATTCGATAGCGCGTGCCTAAAAAGTTACGCGCCCTCTGAAAAGTCAGAGGGTTTTTTACTTTAACGCGGAATATGAAACGAGAGAAGGAAAGGAGTAAGCAGATGTCCAATGAAATTACTGGCGCCCAGTCGCTAGTGAAATCACTTGAAGCAGCCGGTGTCGATGTGATGTTCGGTCTACCTGGTGGCGCGATCTTGCCTGCTTACGATCCAATCTACGATTCAAAGATCCGCCATATCTTGGTTCGCCACGAACAAGGCGCTGGTCATGCGGCAGAAGGTTATGCCCAAGTCACGGGTCGTGCCGGAGTATGTATTGCAACGAGCGGACCTGGTGCTACCAATTTAGTTACGCCACTTGCAGATGCTGCGATGGATTCAGTTCCAGTTGTAGCAATTACTGGACAGGTACCAGGGCCAGCAATCGGAACCGATGCCTTCCAGGAAGCGGATATTCGCGGCATCACCATGCCATTTACCAAACATAATTTCTTGATCACCGATGCAGATGAGATTCCAAGCGCGGTCGCACAAGCATTTCATATCGCAACAACTGGGCGACCTGGTCCAGTCCTAGTTGATATTGCCAAAGATGCTCTTCAGAAGATGACCACTTTCAATTGGCCAAAAGAGATCAAGTTGGCGGGCTATCGAATCCCTGGTCAGCCAAACCAACAATCAATTGATGATGCCGCCGCATTGATAAAAGAATCTAGCAAGCCAATTCTTTACGTTGGTGGCGGAGTCATGAAAGCAAATGCCACGAAAGAATTAAAAGAGCTCGCAGAATTAATCGGCGCACCAGTTGTTACCACTTTGATGGCGCTCGGATCATTCCCAGATTCGCATCGCCAACATTTAGGAATGCCAGGAATGCATGGTTCAGTGGCTGCAGTAACTGGGTTACAGAAGGCTGACTTACTTATTACTTTAGGCGCTCGCTTTGATGATCGCGTAACCGGAAAACTCTCTTCGTTTGCACCAAAAGCGCGCGTGATTCATGTAGATATTGATCCGGCAGAGTTAGGTAAGAATCGCAGCGTCGATGTGCCAATTAATGGTGACCTAAAGTCAGTAATTAGCGCTTTGATTCCAGCAGTTAAGAGAATTGGTAAGCCAGACCTAGCTTCTTGGTGGCATGCGCTAGATAAATTAAAGGCAACCTATCCAGTTGGTTACGACCTACCTGCTGATGGTTCATTAGCGCCGCAATATGTGATCGATCGAATCGGCAAGATGTCAGATCCAGATACCATCTATGTAGCAGGCGTTGGTCAGCATCAGATGTGGGCTTCGCAATTTATTAATTATGAATATCCGCGCACCTGGTTGAACTCTGGTGGCGCCGGAACCATGGGTTATGCAGTCCCAGCTGCAATGGGTGCCAAAGTTGGTGCGCCAGATACCACTGTTTGGGCAATCGATGGCGATGGTTGCTTCCAGATGACTAACCAAGAGTTGGTTACGTGTGCGCTGAACAATATTCCGATCAAAGTAGCCATCATCAACAACGAATCGCTTGGCATGGTTCGTCAATGGCAGACACTCTTTTATAAGGGTCGTTATTCGAATACCGATCTAAAATCAAAGTTAGTTCCGGACTTTGTGATGCTCGCAGAATCAATGGGTTGTGTTGGTTTACGTTGCGAAAGCGCGGATCAAGTTGATGCAATTATCGATAAAGCAATGTCAATAAATGATCAACCCGTTGTAGTTGATTTCCGAGTCAATAAAGATTCGATGGTCTGGCCGATGGTCGCTGCTGGAACTTCAAATGATGACATCATGATTGCGCGCGAGACCGCGCCTGACTGGGATTC
>CAWULI010000020.1:0-12436 GCA_963923155.1 uncultured bacterium | reverse complement strand
TAGATAAAGTTTTTATCGATGCAGGTGCAGAATGGCGAAGTGCTGGATGCTCAATGTGTCTAGGAATGAATCCAGATCAATTAAAACCGGGCGAGCGTAGCGTTTCAACTTCGAACCGTAATTTCGAAGGTCGCCAAGGAAAAGGTGGGCGCACCCATTTAGCATCCCCGCTTGTAGCCGCCGCAACCGCGTTAAAGGGCACGTTGGCAGCGCCAGCGGATTTATAAGGAGCTCAAATGGAGAAATTCATCAAGCACACCGGCACCGCAGTGCCACTTCGCCGCTCAAATGTAGATACAGATCAGATAATTCCAGCGGTCTATCTAAAGCGAGTAACTCGCTCTGGTTTTGAAGATGGCTTGTTCGCAGCATGGCGCAATGATCCTGAGTTCGTATTGAATAAAACCGAATACCAGAACGGCACCATCTTGGTCGCGGGTGTTGATTTTGGTACTGGCTCTTCCCGCGAGCACGCGGTTTGGGCGCTACAAAATTATGGTTTTAAAGTAATAATCTCTTCACGTTTTGCAGACATTTTCCGTGGTAATTCAGCCAAGGGAGGTTTGTTAACCGTGATCTTGCCTCAAGATCAGGTTGAGAAGCTCTGGGAAGAGATCGAGCGCGAACCAAGCACCCAGGTAACTGTTGATCTTGAGCAGCGCACTGTTTCCTATGCCGATACGACGGTCGCATTTGAGATCGACGATTACACGCGTTGGCGTTTAATGGAAGGTCTTGATGACATCGGGTTGACCATGCAGCACTTAGATGAGATTGCTAAATTTGAAGAGAAGCGCCCTGCATTTAAGCCAAAAACCCTTCCAATTAAATAAATATATAGAACTCTAAATCACTACTTTAGAGTTTTTCCGCGATTTTCATGCGTAAAAATCGGAATTTCGCCAATAAATCGCATGCAATCAGCAAAAAAATTTTGAACGACACGCGATAAATTAGCGAAAAATAAGCATTTACTGCGCGTAAGTTTTAACTACTTGATGCAAATGCATCAAAATTACGCGTAAATAGGGGAAGTTAATGAATAAGACCCAATTCATTGCGTCGTTGGCTCCTCACTTCAACGGCAGCAAGAAAGAGGCAGCTCACGCTGTAGAGATCGTTTTTGATTCGATTACACGCAACATCCAAAAGGGTGAAGATGTAACAATCAACGATTTCGGAAAGTTTAAGAAGGTCGATCGCAAGGCACGTAAGGGTCGTAACCCTTTCACCGGCGAGACCATCCAGATCAAGGCGAGCAAGAAGCCACGTTTCCTCCCGGCAAAGGCCCTAAAGGAAGTTATCTCTGGCGATCGCAAGCTTGGTCCAGCACCAAAGCCAGCCCCAGCACCAGCTCCAAAGGCAGCAAAGAAGGCTGCACCAAAGAAGGCTGCTAAGAAGGGCGCAAAGAAAGCTGCTCCAAAGAAGGCAGCTAAGAAGGCGAAGAAGGGCAAGAAGAAGTAATTCTTCATCATAATTAATAAATAAAAACGGCTATCAAGAGCGACTTAAAAACGCTTTGGTAGCCGTTTTTATTTAGGCTACATACTGTGAAACCACCTCGGGGTAAACCGCTTGGTATGAATTTCGGATACCGGATTGGTGCTGGTTTGCTCCTACCGGTGATGAGAGCAATCACTAAGCGAAATTGGATTAATACCGAGAAGATCCCAAAAAGTGGTCCAGCGGTTTTCTACAGCAACCATCTCTCTTATATAGATGCTTTAGTTCTAGCACATTATCTTTTTGAAAACGGAAGAGCACCTAGATTCATCGGCAAGGAAGCGGTATTTAAGGTTCCGGTCGTGGGATGGGTTTTGTACAAAGCCGAACAGATCCCAGTTAAACGCGAAAGTAATAGCGCTGCAGTCGCGTTAGCCGAGGCAATTAGCGCGCTAAAAATGGGCCATGCGATTGCCATCTATCCCGAAGGAACTTTGACGCGTGATGAGAAGATGTGGCCAATGACTGGCAAAACTGGCGCAGTCAGATTAGCGCTCGCCGCTGGAGCACCACTAATTCCAGTTGCTCAATGGGGCGATCAAGAGATTCTCGGTCCATATTCAAAGCGGCTAAGACTCTTTCCGCCGAAGTTAGTTAATTTAAAATGCGGTGATCCATTAGATCTATCTAAATGGTTGGGCAAAGTAGATAATCCAGTAGCAATGGAAGAAGCCACAGCTCATGCCATGCGGGTGCTTGCAGATATGGTCGGAGAATTGCGCAAAGAATCTGCGCCTAAAGAGCTATTTGATATCAGGAAATCTGATCTACCGCGGACTGGTAACTTTCGAAAGAAACCTAAAAAGTGAATTTTTTACCTATAGTAAACTTCTCATTCAACACCGAGCGGGGGCTACCAAGAATTGATTAACGTCACGATCATTTGTGGTGGCCGTAGCAGCGAACACGAAATCAGTTGTATCTCTGCAAGTGGAATAATTGCCGCAATCGATCGCAAAAAATTCAATCCTTCATTAATCGGAATTACCAAGAGTGGCAAATGGGTCTCATTACCTTCAGACACTAAATTTGTGATCAAAGGCGGCCAATTGCCTTCGGTGCCAGAATCTGCGCCACAAATAAGTATTAACGAAATTAAGACCGACGTACTTTTTCCAATTCTGCACGGGCCTTATGGCGAGGACGGAACCATTCAGGGTCTAATAGAGATGTTGGATCTTCCATATGTAGGTAGCGGGGTTTTGGCTTCAGCAGTAGGTATGGACAAGCATTTTGCCAAGCAAATTTTTGCTGCCCATGGCATTTCGGTCGCACCAGGAATCGCGCTACGCATTGGAACAGAGATTAAGGATCCGGGCCTTGGCTATCCCTTATTCGTAAAACCGGCCCGAGGCGGATCTTCTAGAGGCACTCATAAAGTAAAGCGCGTGGAAGATTTATCTGCTGCCGTTGGTGATGCCTTCAAATATGACGCCAAAATCATGATTGAAAAAGCGATCGTGGGTCGTGAGATTGAATGTGCGGTTTTGGAACGTGACGGAAAAATTGAGGCATCCTTGCCAGGAGAGATCAAGATCGATCCGAAATTCGAGTTTTATGATTTTGAAGCGAAATATTTGGATAACGCAACCACAGTCTTGGTGCCGGCAAATATCAAACGCAGCGAAGATATACAGGCGGCAGCTATCGAAGCATTTAAAGCCTTAGGCTGTTCTGGCTTGGCGCGAGTTGATTTCTTCTATACTGATGATGATCAGATCATTATCAACGAATTAAATACCGCGCCAGGGTTTACATCTACATCGGTCTATCCGAAGTTATGGGCAGTAAGCGGACTGTCATATACCGAGATCATCACTGCATTAATCGAGACCGCGCAGCGACGCACCAATTCGGTTTTGAACTAATTAATTTAGAATATTAGTGAAAATTACCGGTTACCGGACAGGTAAGCGTGCGGGTAATTCCAGGAACCGCTTGTACCTTTCCTAGAATCACGCGACCAAAATCTTCCATTGATGGAGCTTCGCAGCGCATGATCACGTCATATGGTCCGGTGACACTTTCTGCGAGAGTAACGCCAGAGATCGCTGATACTGCGTTAGCAACCGAAGAAGCTTTACCGATTTCGGTTTGAATCAAGATGTATGCCTGCACTGACATAAGGCTCCTTTCCCTAATCCAAATTTATCCCATAAGTTTTGCTCATGGCTAGCGGTAAAGCGAAATGGAGCGAGCGAGAGTTAATTCGTTACATTTCGGAAATATTCGCCGAAGCAAATTCCGATGTGATCGTGGGCATTGGTGATGATGCAGCAGTCGTTGCGCCACCAAACGGTAATTTGGTGGTCACCACCGACACGTTCGTCGAGGGCGTCCACTTTCGACAAGATTGGTCGAGCCCTAAACAGATCGGTCGAAAAGTAGCAATAGCTAATCTTGCAGATATTTATGCGATGGGTGGCAGGCCAAAATTCATGACCGTTGCGATGAGCGCTACTGGAGACGAAGAGCTTGAGTGGATGCTCGATATCGCGCGTGGCATTGCAGAAGAAGCGCACAAAGTTGGCGCGCAAGTAATTGGCGGCGATCTATCTAAATCAGAGCAGATCACAATCACAATCACTGTAATTGGTGAATGCCAAGAACCGATTTTGCGAAGCGGCGCTCAAGTCGGCGATCAAATTTACCTTTCAGATTTAACCGGTTGGTCTGCTGCAGGATTGAAAGCGCTCCAAACAGCGCGCACCGAACCTAGTTTTAAGGAGGCCATCGGCAGACATCAAGTACCGTTATTTGATGGCAAAGTTGCAGAGGTTTTTTCTATAGGGGCTAATTCGCTCTGCGATATTAGTGATTCACTATTGATCCAAGGCGAACAAATGGCAGAGGCCTCCGGAGTCTGTTTTGAAATTGATGGTCGATTATTCGAAGAACATCCTGATTTTGCGAAACTTTCGCATTTAGCCAACCAGTTAGGCATCAACGTATTTGATTTGATATTAAGTGGTGGCGAAGACCACGTCTTCTTAGCAACTAACTCTGGTTCAACACCGCCAAATGCGCTCAGAATCGGTCAAGTACTGAGTGGTAGTGGCATTAAACTTCTCCATATCGACACACCACAACCAGGTTGGCAGCATTTTAATTAGTTCGAAAAACGAACTAGCAAATTTGGTGTTTATGGTTTTCACGGAGAGGCAGGTTGGATGTCCCGACCTTTACCTGTAATCATTCAAGGTGGAATGGGCATCGCGGTTTCTAATTGGCAGTTGGCTAAGCGCGTCTCCAAAGCAGGACAACTGGGAGTAGTTTCAGGAACTGCAATTGATAATGTTTTTGCGCGTCGACTTCAAGATGGCGACAAGAGCGGCGATACTCGTAGAGCGCTATCACATTTTCCAAATCAAGAAATTGTCGAAAAACTTCTTAAGAAATATTTCATCGAAGGTGGCAAACCGGATTCACAACCGTATGTGATGGTTCCAAAAATTACCTTGGAACAGAAGCGCGATGCGCAAGAGATCTTGATAGCCGCAAATTTCGTAGAAGTTTGGTTGGCCAAAGAGGGACATAATGGTCTGATCGGAATCAATTTCCTACATAAGATTCAAATGACCACCGCTGCTAGCGTTTTTGGTGCGTTATTAGCTGGCGTTGATTACATAATCATGGGTGCAGGAATCCCACGCGAACTACCCAAATTAATCAGACAGTTGGTCAATTTGGAGCCGGGTTCGGTTCCGGTAGATGTAATTGGTGGCCAGGCGGTGCAGACTTCAATCAATCCTTTAGATTTTATCTCCGCAGAAACCAATTTAAGACAACCAAAGTTCCTGGCAATTATCTCAGTAGATGTTCTAGGTACTTATTTGGCTCGAGATGAAGAGACCCGACCTGATGGATTCATTATCGAACATAACTCTGCAGGTGGTCATAATGCACCACCTCGCGGTAAATATGAGTTGGACGAAAATGGCGAACCGATTTATGGCGCTAAAGATATTGCGGACTTAGAGAAGATGAAGAAGTTAGGCCTTCCATTCTGGTTGGCCGGTACTTTCGGCAACCCTGAAAAAGTTAAAGCTGCATTAGATCAAGGCGCAGCAGGAGTCCAAGTGGGAACACTTTTTGCTCTTTCAAATGATTCTGGTTTTAGTAACCAAACAAGACAGGATTTACATAAGAAGATTAAAGATGGCACTTTAGATATAAAGACCGATATCAAGGCTTCACCTACTTCTTTCCCAATTAAGATTGCAAAATTGGAAGGTCACACTTCAACCGAAGCCGGTTTTGCCGACCGACCAAAGTTATGTGATCTCGGTTATTTACGTGAGCCAGTGATCTCTGCAACCGGTAGAACTATTTATCGTTGCCCTTCAGAACCAGAAGAGGAGTTTTTGAAAAAAGGTGGAGCCCCAGAAGAGATTGATGGGCGAAAGTGTCTATGTAACGGTCTGATGGCAAATATTGGTTTACCTCAGGTTCGCCGAGATGGTTATGTAGAGGCGCCGATAGTTACCTTAGGTAGTGATATTGAAGGCGCAAAAGTATTGTTAAAAGAAAATCCAAACGGTTATGGCGCCGAACAGGCGGTTAACTGGCTTTTGCAATCAGTAAATAATTAGGCGCGCGCAACCTTGCCAGCTTTAAGGCAAGAGGTGCATACATTGCGGCGGGTTGAGCCACCATTTAACAAGACGCGCACACGCTGAATATTTGGATTCCAACGGCGACGGGTCTTAACCTGCGAGTGGGAAACGTTATTGCCGAAGCTTGGGCCTTTGCCGCAGATTTCGCATACAGATGCCACCGCAGTACTCCTTCAAATCAACAGAATCTTGAATTTCAATTTCAGGGTCGAACTCTAGCCGATGAGGGCGCTGTGAGCGAAATCCCACTTCCAGCAGGGCCTCCACTCATAGTTGTAAGGCCAATTTGAGCATCCTGCGAGAAGAATTTAACCAGATCCATTAAAGATTTAATGAGTGTAAGTAGGTGGAGAGATATGGATGCATTAACCCTTGCTAGATGGCAGTTCGCTGCGACGACGGTTTATCACTTTTTATTCGTGCCAATCACGATCGGAACCGGGTTCTTAGTCGCAGGGCTACAGACCGCTTGGTATCGCAGTGGCAATGATAAGTATTTAAGGGCGACCAAATTCTTTGGCAAACTCTTTTTAATCAATTTTGCAATGGGTGTGGTAACCGGAATTGTCCAAGAGTTCCAATTTGGAATGAACTGGTCTAATTACTCGCGATTTGTCGGAGATATCTTCGGTGCACCACTAGCGATGGAAGGTCTCTTGGCATTCTTCCTTGAATCAACTTTCTTGGGCATGTGGATCTTCGGTTGGGATCGCCTACCTAAAAAATTACATTTAGCTTCAATTTGGTTAGCTGCCACCGGAACGGTTTTAAGTGCTTATTTCATCTTGGCAGCGAATGCATGGATGCAACATCCAGTCGGTTATGTAATGAACAAAGATAAAGGACGAGCCGAACTAACTAACATCGTCGCAGTTCTGACTCAGAAGACGGCGCTAGCAACCTTCACACATACGATGGCATTTGCCGCATTTACTGCCGGTGCTTTTATGGCTGGAGTCTCTGGTTGGTTACTCGCAAAGAAGCGACATTTAGAAGTCTTGAAGCCAACGCTAAAACTTGGGTTAGTAACTTTGATGATTAGTTTCTTGCTTGTTGGCGTGACTGGTGATTGGTCTGCTCGAGTTATGACAGAACAGCAACCAATGAAGATGGCAGCAGCAGAGGCGTTGTACAACACCGAATCCGGCGCACCATTCTCGTTATTCACTGTGGGCACTTTGGATGGTTCTAGATCGGTATTCCAAATCGGTATACCTAAGATGCTCTCGTTCCTATCCACCGGCAATCTCAATGGCACTGTTGAAGGAATCAATGATTTGCAAGCCAAATATGTCCAGCAATATGGCCCTGGCAATTACAAGCCAATCATTCCTTTGGCATATTGGGGATTTAGATTGATGATCGGATTCGGCGCAATCGCCTTCCTCTTTTCTCTTTTAGCTCTTTACCAAATGCGCAAGAAAGACGTTCCAACTGGAAGATGGTTTGTACCCGCAATGGTTTGGATGCCTTTCTTGCCATTGCTTGCAAACTCTTTCGGATGGATCTTCACTGAAACTGCGCGCCAACCATGGACGGTATTTGGTCTTGCCAAGACCGCTGATGGCGTAAGTCCACAAGTTGGTACTGGAGCACTTTGGACCACTTTGATCGGCTATGTCGTCTTGTACGGAATATTGGCTGCGATAGAAGTTAAGTTGATGTTGCGTGCAATCAAACTGGGTCCAGATGAGACCGTGATTTATCACGAGCCAAATGAGATTGGTGGCTCTTCCGAACGACCATTAGCGATGAGCTACTAGAAATAGGAGTTGATGATGTCACTACAAACAATCTGGTTCTCATTGATTGCAGTACTTTGGGTTGGTTACTTCGTGCTTGAAGGATTCGATTTCGGCGTAGGTATGCTCTTGCCACAAGTTTCTTCTAATGAAGCGGATCGTCGAGCGGTTATAACTACGCTTGGTCCGGTCTGGGACGGTAACGAGGTTTGGTTGCTGGTCGCCGGCGGAGCGACCTTCGCTGCTTTCCCCGAGTGGTATGCCACATTATTCAGCGGTTTTTATTTGCCGCTCTTTTTGATCCTAGTTGCATTGATTGTTCGTGGCGTGTCCTTCGAATATCGAAGCAAGTACGGTCGCGCAGAATGGCGTCAACGTTGGGATATTGCAATTGTTATTTCAAGTGCGATACCAGCTCTTCTATGGGGAGTCGCATTTAGCAATATCGTCCGAGGCGTTCCAATTGAAGAGTTAAAAGGCCACTTGGAATACACCGGTGGTTTCTTCAACTTGCTAAATCCATATGCCTTACTTGGTGGCGTCGTAACGCTCACGGTATTTCTAACTCATGGCGCGATTTTCTTATCCTTAAAGACCGTTGGTGAGATTAGAAATAAATCGCAGAAATTAGCAACTAGATATGGATTAGTTGCTGCCGTTGCTGCGGTTAGTTATCTAATTTGGACCATTAATTCCATGCCTGAAAAGAAGGGCTTGGTTTTATTCTTATCGATATTGGTTGCGCTCTCTTGGGTTGCGGCGCTTGTTATGAATTATCGCGGCCGAGAGGGCTGGGCTTTCATATTTTCTGCCGTGGCGATCTTGGCCTTTGTGGTGGATCTCTTCAATGTTCTATATCCACGAGTGATGCCAAGTTCAATAGATTCAAAATTTGATTTAACGATATTTAATGCATCAAGTACCGATTACACGTTGAAAACCATGACGGTTGTCGCTGTAATCATGACTCCATTAGTTCTGATCTACCAAGGTTGGACTTACTGGGTATTTCGCAAGCGAGTTAGCGCGGATCAGATCGCCCATCCCGAGCGCGGCGTTCTAGATGGCGATAAATTGCCGCTGTGAAACTAGATTTACGGCTGCTGCTTAAAGGCGGCAGCCGTTTTCTATTTATTGCCTCCTGCTTCGCGGCACTTGCCTGGAGCGGATTTCTTATTGCAAATGCCTGGTTGATCTCAGATTTGATAATCAGAGCCATAGAAATGCGATCGGTAAGCCAAGAGCTCAATTACTTATTAGCGCTATGGATATTTAGAGCATTCTTTCTATCAGGCTTTGAGAGTTGGACCGCTAAGAGAGCGATCAACGAGAAATTGAGCTTACGAGCGCGCGCTACTGCTAACGCCTCAGGACTTAGAACCTTGGCGCCAGCGACAGTTAGTACTCTTCTGACTAAGGGGCTTAATTCAATAGATATCTTCTACGGAAGATTTATTCCACAATTCATCTTCTCGATTATCATCCCAATGATTTTGATCGCAGTGGTCGCAACAAGAGATATCTTGTCGGCAATCGTGGCGATCGTGACCTTACCTTTGATCCCATTCTTTGGTGCGCTAATTGGTAGATATACCAGCGATGCCGTTGGTAGAAAATGGCGCACCTTAGGCACGCTCTCAAGTTACTTCGAGGATTCGCTTCGTGGATTCGCAACTCTAAAGATTTTCGGGAGAACCCCAGGTCAATCAAAGCGAATCAAGGAGATGGGAGAGCGTTATAGCGACGAGACCATGAAGGTCCTTCGCATATCTTTTCTATCAAGTTTGGTGCTGGAATTAATGGCAACCATTTCGGTCGCCGTGATTGCAGTAGAGATTGGATTGCGACTGGTCGGCGGTCATATCAAATTTAGCAATGCGTTAATGATTTTGATTTTAGCGCCAGAGATCTACTTTCCACTTAGAAATGCGGCGGCGCTATTTCACGCCTCAACTGATGGTAATGAGGCGTTACGGAAATTAGATGCCATTCCGAGGTTCGAGCAAGATGTAAGTTCGAATCAAAACTATCCAACCGGGTTGCAATTTTGGGTGGGGCCATCTGGTGTAGGTAAGAGCACTGCGGCAATGGAGTTGATGCATCGGTTGGAAAAGCGAGCGATTGCTTGGGTGCCTCAACATCCTCGTCTTGCTCAAGGCACGGTGCGAAGACAATTTCAATTAGTCGATCCACAAATAACAGATGAACAGATTGCATCCTTATTATCAAGATTCAATCTTGAATTAAACGAGCTACCGAATGGCTTAGATTCACAATTGGAAACAGGTAGCGAACTTTTAAGTACCGCATCTGGCGGACAAATTCGAAAAATCGCCTTAGCGCGCGCCTTGGCAAAGAACCCTAGATTGCTAATCGCAGATGAGCCAACGGCTGACTTGGATAGCACTTCAGCTAAACGAGTTATGCAGACGCTTCGGGGACTCAAACTTGGCGTAATCGTGATCACTCATGATCTAGAACTTATAAACGAATCGGATGATGTAGTCAGGATCGAGAAATGATTCTTGCATACCTACTTTCATCGCTGGCATTTATTGCCGGAATCGGGCTAAATGTAACAAGCGGTTGGCTGATCACTATGGCCTCATTTATGCCACCTGTTTTAACGTTAAGTGTCGCGGTGGTAATGGTGAGATTCTTCGGAATCAGTAGGTCGGTCGCACGTTATCTAGAGCGAGTTGTGAGCCACAAATCGGTCTTCAAAAAGTTGGCAGATTTGCGAAGCAACCTATATGAACGCATCATCAGTAACCCTGCAGAATTAGTTATCGCTGGCAGAAGTGGCCGGTTGGTAAAACAAGTAGTCGATGATGTTGAGCGAGTACAGGAGTACGAATTACGTGTAGTCATGCCTGGGGCCGCGGCTTTGATAACGATGTTTGCGGCTACCTTACTAGCCTTCTGGCTCCAGCCAACTATCGGATTAATGTGGTTGGCATTGACAATTATCCTAACGATTCTGATTCCAATATTTGCCAATAGGTCTCTTAGGGAACTTACGGAGAAATTAGAGGATTGCGAGAATCAATATTCTGATCAAGTTAGACAGAATACGCATGGCTCACTAGAAGCAGAGTTGTATGGATATTTGGATCAGATAACCTTAAAGACTCACCAATTGGAATATGAAATAAATCAAATTGAGCGGCAGCTTCTTAGTAAAGTCAGGTTCTATCAATTCATTATCAATCTGATTCTAATGTTTGCTTTATGGAGAACCATCCAATTCGCTCAATCTCATACTATGCCGGCGGTCCAAGTAGCGATGCTGGTATTTCTGGTATTAACTGGTACCGAAGCAGTGACCACTTGGTATCCGAATCTATTCAACAGCGGGAAATTATCACTGGCTAGCGAGAATTTGGCTCGGATACCTAAAACTACGGAACCAAAGTTAAATCGAATTGACTTTGATACTTTAAAAGCGGAGAAGTTCTGCGCATATTGGGTTCAACCGGAACTCGTGCCCATCTCATTCCAATTAAAACGTGGAGAGATCCTCGCACTTCGTGGTCCATCTGGAGTCGGCAAGACCACCACAGCTATGGCAATCTTCAATTTAGTTCGTTATTCCGGTTCGCTTACAATCAACGGCAAAGAGATTAATGAAATCGGAAATCTACCCGAATTGGTAGCTGGAGCATTACAAAATGGCCACATTTTCAATACCTCGCTTAGAGAGAATTTGAAGATCTCAGGCGCAGAGGATTTCAATGAAATTCTTGAGTTGCTGGAGCTTGAGGAATTGGTCAAAGAGTTACCCGATGAATTGGATACTGTAATCGGAGAATATGGTCGAGGGTTATCTGGTGGAGAAATGAAGCGGATAATTCTTGCCAGAGCGCTATTAAGTAACTCACCTTTATTAGTCTTGGATGAGCCCACCGAGCATCTAGATCCAGAACTTGCAGAGCGCATAACTCAGCGAATAATCAAGAAATTTACTGATCGCGCCATATTGGTAATCACACATTCAGGTTGGAGCGGTGTGCCGCAACTTACTTTGGAGCGTTCGACCCACGAAAATTAGCCGATATGGGTATCAATTTAGAGCGCAAATTGGTAGATGTGATCGGCGATCGCACTGCGAAGGTAATTGCCTCTGAATTCGGCTATAAGACCGTTGGAGATTTCCTACATCACTATCCGCGTAGATATGTAAAGCGCGGCGAGCTCACCAACATCGCAGAGCTTCGCGAAGGCGAGGAAGCGACGGTTTTAGCAAAAGTGCATAGCGTCAAAAGTCGCAGAATGCAGAATCGCAAGAGCACGATCGTTGAAGTGATAATCGAAGATAATCAACGAAACAAAATGTCTTTGACCTTCTTTAATCAGGCTTGGCGCGAGCGAGAGATGCGCGTGGGTAGACAAGGTCTATTTGCCGGAAAGATTGGCACCTTTAAAGGACAACGTCAATTGGCCCACCCGGATCTGGAGTGGCTACCGGGCGATAGCGATGTCGAAGATGCAATTGAAGCTTTTGCTGATAAATACCTGCCGATCTATCCAGCAACTTCGAAATTCCCATCGTGGAAGATCGCAAAGGCTTTGGAG
>CAWULI010000019.1:0-12514 GCA_963923155.1 uncultured bacterium | reverse complement strand
CGCAGCAAGTCTTTCATCTGATAATTCTATCTAAAAAAGTAAAATCCCACTTATGCGTAAATCAACGAAGTCAATAAAGACCATAATCTCGGTCTTTCTAGTTCTCGCAGTTACGCTAAATCCTGCGTTAGCAGATAATCCGCAGCCAAGAAAGATTTATAGTGGATGGCTTCCGTACTACTCGATGAAGACTTCGCTACCTGCAGCGCTTAACAACATTGATCTGATGCGCGAAATCATGCCCTTCTGGTACACCTTGAAATATAACGGCAACAAAGTGAGTATTACGGATCTCTACACTCCAGCAAATCCGAACGTGCCGATTTCGCAACCGCTATCTAGCATGAAAAGTGCTGGTTTACTAATAATTCCTACAATCACTGACGGTACAGATAAATTGGTTTTAGCGAATTTAATCGCCACTGATACAGGTAGAACAATGGCAGTTGATGCAATTGTCAATTTGGTTACTCAGAATAATTTCGATGGGATTGATCTAGATTTTGAAAACTTCGCATTTGTCGATGGGAATACCTCTTGGGATAAGACCAAACCTAATTGGGTTCTCTTTGTCCAACTATTAAGTTCGAAATTGCATGAAATCGGGAAATTACTTTCGATCACCTCTCCGTACATGCTTGATCCAGCCAGCGGTAAGAAGGGTTATTACGTTTATGCCTGGGCAGAAATCGCACCACTGATCGACAGATTAAGAATTATGACTTACGACTATTCAGTTGCAAACCCTGGACCAATCGGACCAATTACCTGGACCGAAAATACTGTTAAGTACGCAACGTCGATTATGCCTGCATCTAAAGTCTTCGTCGGTTTGGCAGGTTATGGAAGAGATTGGGTTGTTAAGGTAGATGGGATTTGTCCATCAGATGTGGCAAAGACTGTAACCCCAAGTGCAAAGGCTGCAACTTTCATCATGAGCAACGCGGCGACTTTGGCTGCCGGATATGGCGCAACTATTAATTACAACGATACATTTCAAGAGGCGACATTTACTTATCAAAAAATCTACAACGGAAATACCGTCACGGGTTTAGCTACAACATGCACAGCAACTAGAACTGCTTGGTACCAAGATGCGCGTGCCTATCAAGCGCGCGCTCAATTGGTTGCCAAGTATCGATTGGGTGGATTGGTCGCCTGGACCATTGGTTTTGAGGATCAGCAAGCAATGTCCAATATTCGTAATTTGGCGCTAACCATCGCCCCGGATCAAATTCTCTCTAATCTAAGTAGTGATATGGCAACCTTTAAATATGGACAACCAATTACTCTCTCAGGAATCTTCACTTTAGCCGATAAGTCACCGGTTCCGGCGTTACCTGTTCATTTAGAGGTCAAGCGTGCAGATGAGAGTAATTGGCGTGAGCTCTCTGCCTTTCAAACGGGTGCTGATGGAAAAGTATCGGTTCAGCTTTATCTGGGTCAGAATCAGAGTGTTAGATTTCGAAGCGATGGAAGTTGGGAACGCCTTGAGGGTGTTTCAAATCAACAAGATGTAAATGTCATACCGCAGATAAAGATTGCAAGCCCGTCGCGAGTATTCGCTAATTCCAAATTTGCGATAACTGGCACTGTAATGCCCGGTAAGCAAATTCCAGTTACGCTGGAACGTTTTGATGGTAAATGGAAGAGTATTGGCACATCTATCACTGACTTAAATGGTGGCTATTCCTTTGAACTTACTTCTTCAAAAGAACCTTTTATAAAGCTCCGCGTTACCGCCAATGGTGGTAGTTCTGCAGCGGTAACAATTTCAGTGCTCTAGTCTCTTAGTCTTTTCGTTAAAATATCGCCATGGCAAAGACCAAAACCCATAACCAGTTGGATGAAGAATTAAAAGCGATCTTCAGCAACGATCGTTTATGGGTGACCGTGGTTTGGGATGATCCCGTTAACTTGATGTCTTATGTAACATACGTATTTATGGAGTTGTTTGGTTATACCAAGGAACATGCCACCGAATTGATGTTGAAAGTTCATAATGAAGGCAAAGCTGTAGTCTCCAATGGTTCACGAGAAGAGATGGAGCGCGACGTACAACGCCTTCACGAATATGGACTCTGGGCCACTATTTCAAAAGAAGAGCTCTGAAGTGAGTAACGAGACTGTAGGTTTTAGACGCCACGGAACTAACGAATACCAAGCAAATTTCTCAGAATCCGAACGCGAAGTATTAATTAATTTAAGCGAGCAGATCATCGAACTGCTGGCAGAGCGAGTGGATCATGAACATCAAGATCCGCTGGCTGCGATGGTCGGAATTACGGTTCATGATGCGCCACCTGAAGATGAAGTCTTATTGAGGTTGCTTCCAAATGCTTACGCTGATGAGCAGGCATCATCTGAATTTCGTAGGTATACCGAATCGACATTACGAGATAAGAAGCGGGCGCACGCGATGGCAATGCGAAGCAACTTGATAAATGCGGGTGATAGTGCAATCGATCTAGATCATGAAGGCGCGATGGCTTGGCTTGGCGGCATGAATGACATCAGATTAGCGCTGGGAGTTAGATTGAAAATCGAAGATAACTCCCAAGCCCAGCAAGATCGGTTGGAATTATTGAAACCAGATGATCCGCTAAGAGCGGTGTATGCGGTTTATACCTGGTTAGGTTGGTTACAAGAGAGTTTGATTCAAGCATTGATGGATGATGTGCCAGACTCAACTTCCAGCAGTTAAAATCGGAAGATGGCCGAGCGCGATTTCAACGGGGAGATTTCTGCCCTATCTCAAACGCTTTCAGGCATCGAACAAGTTCTCGATTTACCAAAGTTAAAAGCGGAAGCCGAGAAATTACAAGTAGAAGCTGGCGCACCCGATCTTTGGAACAATCCAGAGAATGCACAGAAGGTCACTTCTAAATTAAGTCATACCCAAGCGCAGATAAATAAATTAGTTAATCTGCGCCGCCGTATCGAAGATGTACCTGTGTTACTCGAGTTAGCAGAAGAAGCGGGCGATAAGAGCGCTTATCAAGATGCCGAAAAAGAACTAGATGCCATTACCAAAACTCTAGGCGAACTCGAAGTGCAGACTTTGTTGTCCGGTGAATACGACGAACGTGATGCATTGGTAACGATTCGCTCGGAAGCTGGCGGTGTCGAGGCTTGTGATTGGGCGGAAATGATCAGTCGAATGTATTTAAGATATTGCGAACGCCATGGTTACAAAGTAGATGTTTTGGATACCTCATATGGAGAAGAGGCCGGCATCAAATCCATGACTTTTAGGGTTAGCGCTCCATATGCCTACGGCACTTTATCTGTCGAACAAGGAACGCACCGTTTGGTTCGCATCTCGCCTTTTGATTCACAGAGTCGCAGACACACTTCATTTTGCGGAGTTGAAGTTGTGCCAGTAGTTGATCAAAGTGATGACATCGAAATCGACGAGAAAGATATTCGCGTCGATGTTTATCGCTCTTCTGGCCCGGGAGGACAAGGCGTTAACACAACCGACTCTGCGGTGCGAATTACTCATTTATCAACCGGAATCGTGGTTTCTTGCCAGAACGAACGCTCTCAAATTCAGAACAAGGCGACCGCAATGGCAGTTCTGCAATCTAAATTACTTGAGCGTCGTCGACAAGAAGAGCAGGCGAAGATTGACGCATTGAAAGGAAGTAATTCTGGTTCATGGGGAAATCAAATGCGTTCTTATGTTCTTCATCCATATCAAATGGTCAAAGATCTGCGCACTGACCACGAAACTGGAAATACGCAAGCAGTATTAAATGGCGAAATTGATGATTTCATCGAATCAGGTATTCGCTGGCGTCGGACTGCGTAATACGCCACAGTCACGCTGGAAATAACCTGTGAATCAAGCGTAAACGCATCAAAATCGAGAGTTTTGCCTTACGAACTACCTAAACTTGTCTTCTTATGATCCGCTTTGAAAACGTAAGCAAGATTTATCCAGGGCAAGAGCACCCGGCGTTAGATAACGTCAATTTGGAGATCTCCAAAGGTGAGTTCGTATTCCTAGTCGGACTTTCGGGTTCTGGTAAATCTACATTCTTGCGATTGGTACTTCGAGAAGAGCGACCAACTACCGGAACCATCCACGTTGCCGGTAAAGATCTAAATACCTTACCAAATCACAAAGTTCCTGAATTGCGTCGCCAGGTCGGAACTGTGTTTCAAGATTTCAGATTACTTCCAAATAAGACCATCACCGAGAACGTAGCTTTCGCGTTACACGTACTTGGACACTCGCAAAAAGAGATTAATCGTGAGGTCCCGGAGGTATTAGAGCTGGTGGGTCTTGAAGATAAGGGCGATCGCAAGCCTTCTGAGATCTCCGGTGGTGAACAACAGCGTGTAGCAATCGCCCGCGCGTATGTAACCAAGCCACCGATTTTGATCGCCGACGAACCAACTGGAAACCTTGATCCAGCTACCTCGGTTGGCATCATGAAATTGTTAGATCGCATCAATCGTGAAGGTACGACTGTGTTGATGGCGACGCATGATTCTGGGATCGTCGATCAGATGCGTAAGCGAGTAATCGAATTAGATCGTGGCCATGTAGTTCGCGACCAAGTTCGCGGCGTCTACGGATATACGGGGTAATCAAATGCGCGCACGTTTTATCGCTAGCGAAGTTGGTATTGGGCTTCGCCGAAACGCCACTATGACCTTTGCAGTAATCATTACGACTGCAATTTCGCTTAGTTTGCTTGGAATCGGTCTACTTTCAAATGCACAAGTTCGGGCCATGAAGGATTATTGGTACGACAAGATCGAAGTCTCAGTCTTTCTATGTAGCTCGTTATCTGAATCTGCATCATGTGCAAATGGCGTGGTAACGGATTCGCAACGACTATCGATTCAACAGGATCTAAAGGCCCTTCCGGTTGTCGATCAGGTCTATTACGAATCACAATCCGAAGCCTTTGCTCACTTTCAAGAGCGATTCAAAGGTTCCGCAATCGCACAGAATGTAACGGCTGATCAATTGCCAGAATCATTCCGAGTTAAATTGAAAGATCCGACCCAATATCAAGTGGTGGTCTCTGCCTTTACTGGTCGACCAGGTGTTGACGTAGTACAAGATCAAAGAAGTATCTTGGATAAATTCTTTAAACTTCTTGGCGTGCTTCGTGATGGAGCGCTCGCAGTTGGTCTGGCATCTGTGTTAACTGCCGCCCTATTAATCAGTAATACTTTGCGCATCGCTGCATTTAACCGTCGCCGCGAAACCAATGTTATGAAATTGGTCGGCGCTACTTCATGGTCGATTCAGTTACCTTTCTTATTAGAAGGGGTCTTTTCAGCTTTCATCGGTTGGGTCTTGGCAACTGGTCTACTTGCCGGAATCAAACAGATAATCGATACGAAGATCTCACCGTTGTTAACCTTCACCAAGTTCTTCGGTTGGGGAGAGGTTTGGGCGGCATCGGCATGGTTATTACTGACCGGATTCGTGGTATCGATCTTTGCCTCAACCATCACATTACGTAAGTATTTGAAGGTCTAATAAAGTACTCGACGTGAGCAGTAAAGAAGCCCCGATAGGAATCTTTGATTCTGGCGTCGGCGGACTAACCGTAGCTCGCGCAATCATCGATCAATTACCAAACGAATCAACCATATATATAGGTGACACTGCACGCGGACCATACGGGCCGCGTAAATTGGCCGAAGTTCGCGAATTCTCATTAGAGATCTTAGATTTTCTAGTGCAACGAGGTTGCAAAGCCATCGTGATTGCTTGCAATACCGCAAGCTCTGCGATGTTAAGAGATGCTCGCGAAAGATATTCGATTCCGGTAATCGAAGTTATTCAACCAGCTGCACGTCGTGCAGTAGCAGCTACCAGAAATGGCAAAGTTGGCGTGATTGGTACCAATGCGACGATTGATTCCAAATCTTATTTAGATGCATTTGCTGCTGCACCACATTTACAGATAACTTCCAAAGCCTGTCCAAGGTTTGTCGAGTATGTAGAGCGCGGTGAGACCAGTGGACCTGAAATAACCGCGGTAGCCCGTGAGTATTTAAAACCAATGCTCGATGCACAAATAGATACCTTGGTACTTGGTTGTACGCATTACCCATTACTTACAGGTGTGATCTCTTATGTTATGGGTGAAGGGGTCACATTGGTTTCATCTGCAGAAGAGACCGCCAAAGATCTATATAAAGTATTAGTGGAGCATGATTTGTTGCGTTCAGTTTCGAATACCCCGCCAACTCACGAATTTCTAGCAACTGGTCAATCAGAACAATTTGAAATCCTGGCTCGTCGCTTCTTGGGACCAGAAGTTAATAAAGTCAAGCACCAAGATTTGAAATAAGAAATAGGGGAGATGAATGTCAAGAAATGATGGCAGAGCGCAGGATCAACTGCGAGAAATTAAATTCACTCGCAATTGGTTAAATAATGCCGAAGGTTCTGTAATCGTGGAATTCGGAAATACCCGAGTTCTCTGTGTTGCCACATTTACTCCTGGTGTTCCCCGTTGGTTGAAAGATTCCGGTAAGGGTTGGGTGACTTCCGAATATGCGATGTTGCCTAGAGCCACCCATACTCGTTCGGATCGCGAGAGCGTCAAAGGTAAATTAGGTGGGCGCACCCAAGAGATTTCAAGGCTGATTGGTCGCTCGTTGCGCGCCATTATTGATAACGAGGCCATGGGAGAAAACACCATTGTCTTAGATTGCGATGTATTACAAGCAGATGGCGGAACTCGCACCGCTGCAATCACCGGTGCATATGTTGCGTTGGCAGATGCAGTTGCCTGGGCTAAGCAGAATGGCCACGTTAAGAAAGATGCGAAGGTATTGAAAGATTCGGTCTCTGCGGTGAGCGTCGGAATCATTGATGGTAAACCGATGTTGGATCTTTGTTACGAAGAGGATGTCAGAGCTGAGACCGATATGAATGTAGTGATCTCAGGCTCCGGCAAATTCATCGAAGTTCAAGGTACTGCAGAAGGCGAACCTTTTGATCGTGCACTTCTTGATTCTTTGTTGGACTTAGCGGTTACTGGATGCGCCCAATTAACTGCACTTCAAAATAAATTATTGCAATGAGATTGGTTCTTGCCACTAAGAATCCTGGCAAAGTAATCGAATTCGAGCGAATCCTTGCCGAATTTGGCGCAAAAGATCTAGAAGTTGTTGGCCTAAATAGGTTTCCCGAAATCGGCGATATCGAAGAGACCGGAAAGACATTTGAAGAGAACGCGCTGCTTAAAGCACGGACTATTTGTAAATTGACCGGCTTACCAGCGCTAGCCGATGACAGTGGCATTTGCGTCGATGCACTTGATGGTGCACCAGGCCTCTATTCAGCCAGATATTCCGGCAATGGAGATTTCGCGAATAATGAGAAGTTATTACATGAATTACGCGATGTGCCCGATGAGAAACGTGGTGCTTACTTTATTTGTGTTGCAGCGTACGTACGACCAGATGGATTCGAACAAGTCGCTGAGGGGCGTTTTTATGGAAGCATCTTGCGCCAGGTTATTGGCGACGGGGGATTCGGTTATGACCCGCTCTTTAAACCAGAAGGCATGGAGCTATCCTCGGCGCAGTTAAGCGCAGGCGAGAAAGATGCGATCAGCCATCGCGGTAAAGCGATGCGGGCGATTGCGCCATACATAATCGGGTAACATTAAGCCATCAGAGCAATTCATTATTTCAAGGAGTAATTAGTGGCTACAAAGAAAGTCGCAAAGAAAGCGCCAGCGAAGAAGAAGGCGGTTGCTAAAAAAACTACCAAGAAGGTCGTAAAGAAGGTAGCGAAGAAGGCGCCAGCCAAGAAGAGCGCGAAGAAAGTAGCGAAGAAATCGGTAAAGAAGGCGCCAGCAAAGCGAAGCAGCGTTTCTAAAATTGTAGTTCCACCAGTTCCGGTCACATCTTCACGCCCTGCTCCCAAAGTGGTCGAAAGCAAATCTGTTCCTGCGACACCTGTGGCCGCACAAACTGCAAAAAAACAGGGTAGCTCAAATCGGGTAGTTCTCGCCGTAGTAGTCGGCATCTTGGCACTTGGTGCAATTGTTTTGTCAAAAGGATCCAATAGTTCAAATGCTGGTTCAACTACTACGCCGACTGAATCAGCATCACCTTCAGAATCTGCATCGCCAACCGCCTCTGAATCAACGGCTGTTGCCTCAATCGCAGCGCCATTAGGAATTGTGGCTCATTACACCGCAGAAGGCGCCACCATTTTCTGGGATGCTACAACTGCCACTGACGGACTAAAAGGTTACAGCGTTGAATTTCGCGCAAACGGTGGAACTTGGAATGAGGTTGCGACTGTCGGAAGTGATGTCACCAAATATGACATTACTAAATCTGATACTTCTGGCTGGACCTCTTTCAAGATCTCTGCTGTGTACAACGATGGTCAGAAAGCAGAAGGTAAGGTCTTCGGATTACCAGGACAATATAAATAGTTTAAATAGTTTATAGGTACTCGCGAATCGCTGAGACATAAGCAGCGATTCCTGCAGGAATCAGATGGACACCATCCGGAGCAAAATACTCCGGGTGGTTCACTGATTTTTGGGCCCAATCAACGATTCTTATATTTGAATAATTTTTGGCAGCATCCGCAATCAATTGATTATTTTGTTCGCGCCAGGCTCTAGGTACAGCAGTATTTACCACAATGACTAATGGTTGATCTTTCAGCTCGTTGAAAATGTCTTCGATTTCTTGAATGGTAAGTCGATTATTGTTTCCAAGATCCAAAACGGTTTTACTATCCTGCATCTTTTCTTTGTCATGCCTAATGACTTTTAGCAGTTCTGGAGCTTGCCGACCAACACGGGCATTAATAAGGCCGATATGGGCAATATCTTCTAAGGAATTCCGAATACCTAAGATCACTGAATCTCCAATTACCCATAATCCAGATATCTGGCTAACTGCGGCAATTTGGTTCTCTTTGAACATATCTTTAACTACTTTTTGATTCTGATTTGCAATGTTCAAGGCATTACGACTAATTGAAACCATCAGGATTGAAAGGAGTAGAAAAATGGCGACAATCGAAGTTTTTTGTCTAGTTTGAATCTCTTTGGTTCGATATTTCATTCCACGAAACCAGATGGAAAGCAGGCCATTTCGAATTGGTAATTCCACCCATCGAAGAGAGATGTCTGCAAGTGCAAGTACGACCAATATTCGAAAACTATAAAGGGCCCAAGTCGTACCTTCGATATCTTGGGCAGGCCGGGTCAATTGAAAGACGATCCAGTGCCATAAGTAAATTGCATATGATCTTTCACCAATCCAGACCATAGCTGGATGTTGCAAGATCGGCGCAAATCTAGATGCAGGGTGAACTATCGACATTATTATCGCGCAACCAAAGATTCCTAATAACGGAAATGCGACTCGATACGAAGTTGGATCGCTCTCTTTAATTAAAAGGAATGAAGCTAAAAGCCCCAGTAAGCCAAAGACTCCCACAAAATCGATGAAGTCTTGGGCTCTTTTTTCAATATGCGGACTTAAGTTTTGCGGTATCCAGCTGACAGCTAAAGCTGAACCTAAGAACAATCCAATTGAATGGGTATCGGTACCAAAATAGACATGGCTGACGCTTTGGTTTGAAGATAAGTCCGCCCTGATAGAGGCAAGAAAGAGTGCGATTCCTGAGATAGTCGCAATCGAGAGTGCTGCTGTCGGAATTACTTTCTTTCCGAAGAATTTCAATACAAATAATAGAAGTAATGGCCAAAATAGATAGAACTGAACTTCTACACCTAGAGACCAGGTGTGCTGTAATAACGGTGGACGCCCAAAACTTTCAAAATAATCCTGATGCTTGAAGACTAACCACCAATTCATCATTCCAGTAAGAGCGAATGGCGCATCTATTAGTAATCGCTTTATTGAATCGGGTGCAAAAACCCCAACGAAAATAATGGTTAAAATCAACATGAAAAGCAGTGGCGGCAAAAGTCGCCTGACTCTGCCAATATAGAAACCTTTAAGATCTAATCCGCCGGATCTTTGAATAGAATCTAGTAGCAGCCGAGTTATGACATATCCAGAAATCACAAAGAAGAGATCTACACCTAAGAATCCACCTGGAATCCATTTGAAACCCAAGTGATAAAGCATCACAGAAATAACAGCGATGGCGCGTAGTCCATCAATCGCGGGGATGTAGCGAATCCCTTTCGGGGTGCTCAAGATAATTACTTTTTCTTAGCTGGTTTTTTCTTTGCCGACTTCTTACTCTGTTTAGGCGCAGAAATGGCAGCCTTTGTTCGTTCACTCTTAACTTTTATCGGTTGATTAGAGATCAACTTGCCGTCTTCCTTGATATTTTCCAATACGCTGCTTCGAAGCTCTGAAAGTCGAGCATAGGCACTCTCAAGTCGATTTCGACTTGCGTGGATAGCTTCTTCTGCAGCATCAAGTGATTGAGTTTGGATCTTGTAAAGTCGCGACGCTTCATCCATTACCCCATTTAGCCACTGGCGATATTCAAGAATCTCTTGAGTTGCGCCACTGATTATTTGTTCACCTTCACGACGAGCAGCACCAAGGATGGCAGAGCCCTCACGTTTCTTAGCTTCTAACAAATCTTCCGCAGCGATCTCGGCTTGTTCTAGTTTCTCAGTTGCCTCGACCTCGGCCGCCTTAAGATATTTACGACCGCGAGCCTCGGCGCCACTTAAAATACTTTGCGCTTTCTCTTGTGCACCTTCGACGACCTCTTTGGCTTGGCGTTGCGTTTCGTTAACTAAACGATCTGATGCAGCCTGCGCTTTTGCTTCACGTACCTGAGCAGATTTGATCATTGCAACCGCAGTCTCAGTTGCAAGAATTTCGAATTCTTCTTTGGAAAGAGAACGAATATCGCGGCGCGAACGAAGATCGGCTAATTGAGATTCGAGTTCGCGTATGCGATCAACTGAAGAAAGCGAAGGTTCGCTTTCTTCTTTGTATCCCACCCAGTTAAAAAAACCGCTCTTCTTAGCCAATTGTTGCTCCTATGGTTTTTGGCAATTCGTTAGTGGTGCAACTTTAATAGAAGAAGGCTCAATCTGATACCCCGGGTTTTACGCTCGCCTGCATGGTGCCTTGAAATGGTAATTCCACAGGTCTAGCCTGAAGTTATGTCAGAAGAATGGTCTTTTAATACCCAGCAAATTCATGCCGGCCAACAACCAGATCAGAGTTTTGGATCGATAAATCTTCCGATTCATCAGACTACGGCCTACCAATTTCAAAATACTGAGCATGCGGCAAATATGTTTGCGCTGAAGGAATTTGGAAATTCTTATACACGTATGACAAATCCGACTCAGAATGTAGTAGAGAACCGTCTAGCAATTCTAGAGGGCGGTATTGGAGCACTTTTGGTCTCATCAGGAATGGCCGCAACTGCTATGGCAATTATGAATGTGGCAGAGGCAGGCGACCACGTTGTTTCAAGTAGAAATGTATATGGCGGCATCTATAACTTATTAAATTACACATTACCTAAATGGGGTGTCACCACTACATTCGTTGAAGATGCCAACAATTTAGATGCATGGAAACGCGCGATAAAGCCGAATACGAAAGCGCTGTTTGGAGAAGGCATCTCAAACCCAATAGCGGCATGCCTTGATATAGAAGGCATTGCGAAAGTGGCACATGAAGCCGGAATCCCATGGATAGTCGATAACACCATTGCAACTCCTTATGTTACAAAGCCATTCGATTACGGAGCAGATGTGATTACTCATTCTGCAACAAAGTTTCTTTCAGGTCATGGCAGCGCTATCATCGGAGCAATCGTAGATTCAGGAAAATTTGATTTCAGTAAATACCCTGATCGATTCCCAGGATTCAACCAACCAGATGCAAGTTATAACAACTTGGTTTATGCCAAAGATTTTGGGGTTAATTCGCCGGTTGGCAATATGGCTTTCATCATCAAGGCTCGAGTCCAATTACTTCGCGATTTTGGTTCTGCAGTCTCGCCATTTAATGCTTGGTTGCTATCGCAAGGTATGGAGACCTTATCCATGCGTATGAAAGTACATCTTGATAACGCACAGAAAGTGGCCGAGTGGTTGACTAGCCACCCACAAGTTTCACAAGTGATGTATTGCGGATTGCCAAGTTCAGAATGGCATCAAAACCAAAAACGCTATGCAAGCAAAGGCGGTGGCGCAGTTATGTCATTTGAGATAAATGGCGGGAAAGTCGCAGGAATGAAGTTTGTCGAGGGATTGCGATTATTTAGACATGTGGCCAACATTGGTGATGTTCGTTCGTTAGTAATACATCCTGCATCGACCACTCACTCTCAATTAGGCGAAGAGGGAATGCGTGATGCGGGAATCAATCCTGGCATGATTCGTTTAAGTATCGGAATTGAAGATTTCGAAGATATTAAAGCGGATCTAGAATCAGGATTTAAGGCCGCGGCTTCTTAACCATAAGTAACCAAGCAGGCCGGAGATCATTGAGGCCAAGTAAATACCGGTGTTGATGCTCTCTGATTCAGCGCCACTTGTGGAAA
>CAWULI010000018.1:0-12642 GCA_963923155.1 uncultured bacterium | reverse complement strand
ATATCCAATTAGGTTTCACCGGAAGCGTTCGATATCTATGGCGCCAATTGACCAGCATGCGTACGGCATTGATATTACTTTTGATGACGGCTCTGGCTGCGATACCTGGTTCGCTTTTGCCGCAAAGAACCGCGGGTCCGATTCCGGTTCAGGATTACTTCTCAAAGCATCCAGCGCTAGCTAAATTTCTTGATCAGCTATGGATGTTTGATGTCTACGGCTCACCTTGGTTTAGTGCAATTTATATCTTGCTCTTTATCTCTTTGATTGGCTGTGTAATTCCGAGATCGATCGAGCATGCCAGGGCAGTAGTTTCACCACCACCTGCTGCTCCAAGTCGTCTAGAACGCATGGAACATCACCAAGTATTTGATGGTGAATTATCTAATGCGCATTCATATTTAAAGGCAAAGCGCTTTCGAATCCGACAAGAAGGGGATTGGATCAGCGCCGAGAAAGGTTATCTACGCGAATTTGGAAACCTGCTATTTCACCTTTCCTTGATTTTGATTTTGGTAGGAATCAGTTTGGGATCCTTGTTTGGTATGAAAGGCGATTCGATCGTAAATATCGGGGAACGTTTTACCAATATCCCGACTAACTATGACTCGATAACTTATGGCAAGTTATTTAATGAGAAGATGTTGTCACCATTTGTGATTAAGGCCGATAACTTTGTTGCAAAATATAACCCAGCCACGAATATGCCGGAGGATTACACCCTTTATGTCACGGTGGCAGATACACCTGATGCAGAGCCAGTCAAACGAATCATCAAAGTCAATTCGCCTTTGAATTTCGGATCGACCTCGGTTTACCTACAAGCAAATGGTTATTCTCCTCTAGTTACTGTTAGGAATAGTTCAGGAGCGATTGTCTTCCAAGGTGCGGTGCCGCTCTTGCCGCAAGATGGCAATCTAACTTCGACAGGTGCGATCAAGGTCCCAGATACCAATCCACAAATCGGATTTGTCGCTTCGTTCTTCCCGACGATTGAAGAAGTTAAAGGCAGACCAGCTCGAAGTTCTTACCCAGAAGCGCTGGATCCTCGATTATTCATTGCTACATACGTTGGAAATCTTCAGATCGATAATGGAATTCCCCAATCGGTCTATAAATTAAATACCGAGAAGATGGTGCAAGTTGGTTTGAAATCTTTAAAGGTCGGCGAGACATATAAATTCGATGCCGGTTCCTTAACTTTTGAAGGTTATGTCCCTTGGGTAAATTTGAACATCGTTAGAGATCCAGGAAAGTTGGTAGCGCTATTAGGTGCGATTTTCGCCATATTAGGCCTGTTAGCTTCGCTATTTACTAGGCACCGTCGTATCTGGATCAGAGAAAATGGTTCTAAACTAGAGATTGCTGGATTGGCAAAGAACGCTGCACCAGGTTTGGCTGCAGAGATCGAGAAGTTAGTTAAGGATCTAAATGGATAGCAAGAGCTGGGCTTATCTTTCAAATTACCTTGTCTATTCGAGTATGTTTGTTTACACCTTGGCTTTCTTTGCTCACGCATATGAGACCGCTTGGTCGTTACGCAATCCAGTTGCAGCGGAAAAATCCGAAGGCAATCTGCTGACCAAAACTTTAGATTTCACAAAGACCGAGAAGATTGCTCGTATTGCAACTGCGATGATGATTCTGGGAACTATTTTGCTCTTTGGCGGCGTGGTTGCGCGTGGCCTATCTGCCGGGCGTGTGCCATGGAGCAATATGTATGAGTTCTCCATAACTGGAGCGCTCGCATTTAGTTTGGCTTACCTATTCACATTGCGTAAGTACGATCTTCGTTGGTTAGGTCTGCCAATATCCATTTTTGTCTTGTTGGTTTTAGGAACCGCGGTAACTGTCCTCTATCGCCCGAGTGCACCATTGGTACCTGCATTGAAATCGATCTGGTTAGTGATTCACGTTTCTGCAGCGATTATTTCAGGTGGTGTTTTCTTTTTAGCAAACGTGATCTCTGGGATGTATCTCTGGTTGGATTCTTTAGAGCGTCGCGGTGGACGTAACCCTTGGGCAAAACGACTACCTGATTTAGAGACTTTGGATCAACTTGCATATCGATTAGTGGCATTTGTTTTTCCGTTGTGGACCTTCGCAGTTATCGCCGGGGCAATCTGGGCAGAGCATGCTTGGGGCCGTTATTGGGGATGGGATCCAAAGGAGACGTGGGCCTTTATAACTTGGGTCGCTTATGCCGCTTACTTACATGCTCGCGTGACGGTAGGTTGGAAGGGACGCAAAGCAGCTTGGTTATGTTTGATTGCGGGATCCACATTCATCTTCAATTATGTCTACGTGAATATTTGGGGAACCGGTAAGCACACTTATAGTGGACTTAAGTAGTTTTAAATAAAGATTTATAAACCTTTTAAGAAGTCAGGATCATCATCCGGTCCCTTAGGACCTTTTCCTCGTTTACCTCTATTACCTTTTGGCGGTTTGCGATTCTTACCAGCGATGATCCAAGCAATCGGTCCAATAATCGTTACGAAGATGCTGATTAAAAACCATCCCCATTTTGGGAGCAATTTGATTTGTGATTCATCGGTTCTCGAGATATCAGCGATGGCATAAATAGCGAGCCCTGCCGGAAGTAGGTACATCAAGAAGATACGGATCACTTAGGCACTTCCATTTCTGATCACAAGTTAATTATCGCACCGATTGAAATTAGTGCGCCTAATAATAATTGAAAGCGACCAGTAGCTCCTAGAGTTTGAATCAAGTCGCGCTCTTTGAGATACCGGATTTGGCTAAGTAAAGGTATTGCTAGCACTACCGATAACGAGGCCAGAATAGTTAAGATGAAACCGGAGAAAATCGCGATAAAGATCAAAAGCATGTAGAAGCGACGGGCTCTAGTATCGCCGATACGTACCGCCAAAGTTAATTTGCCAACCTTGGTATCGCCTTCGATATCTCTGATGTTGTTTACCGCAAGCAGCGCACAAGAGACCGCACCGTTTGAGATCGCAGCCACCGTGGCTTCAAGTGTGATCATCCCGGTTTGGGCGTAAAAAGTTCCGAGCGTTGCTACCAATCCAAAAAATATGAAGACATAAAGTTCACCCAAACCGCGGTAACCATATGGATTAGTACCTCCGGTGTAGCGCCAGGCTGCAACAATCGCTAGCGCGCCAATTGCTAGGAGCACCAGAGATGAACGCATTGATAAGTAGATTCCGGCGATAGCAGCGATACCAAAGGCAATATATGCAGCGCGTTTTACTTCGGCGGCAGTTGCAAGCCCGCTTGCTACCAATCGAGTCGGTCCGACGCGCTCGCTATCTGTGCCTCGAACTCCATCGGAGTAATCGTTGGCGTAATTGACTGCGATTTGTAAGGCTAAACCAACTACGAGGCAGAGAAGTGCGTTTAGTAAATTAAATTTTGGATAAGCAATCGCGGCTCCGACAATCACTGGTGTGATCGCAGCAGGAAGAGTGCGGGTACGAGCGCCTAATATCCATCGATTCATTGTGGGAGTAACTTACCAAGTGCGACACGATCGACCTTCTCTAAAGCGGTGCGGGGAATGGTTTCGATTCGATGGATGGTGCGAGCTTTAATCGAGAAATTTTCCGATAACTTACTTTGAATCTCAGTATCAGAAAGTTGCGAATAGGTCGCGATATTTAGCGCCGTACCCCATTCAGCATCAGCGCTACCGAATGCAGCAAAATCTCTACCCAAAAGTTGCTCGACGGCACTTAGCGAGATGTTCTTGCCGCCGCTGATAATTACATCGTCGGTTCTGCCGGTAACAAATAATTTTCCATCTTTGAAAAACCCAAGATCTTGAGTTACAAAGAAACCCTCTTGAGTTGTAACTCGGGCCAACATTGGTCCCTTAATCTCGATGGTCTCGTTAATTCTTATCTCTACTCCTGGCAAAGGTTCCCCGTTATAAACACAACCACCCGAGGTTTCAGTCATTCCGTAGGTGGTTACACAGTTGATTCCTTGCGCTCTTGCTGATTTGAGTAGCGCCTCATCTGATGCGGCGCCACCAACTAAGACCGCTTGGCAATTCCGTAAGTGGTTTAGTAATTTCGTGTCACCATTTAAAGCGCGAAATAATTGTGTAGGAACAATCGCGGTGAAATCTGCTTTTTCATCTTCGGTAACTGGATTAGAACCCAATTCAATTGATCTAACTAGTACATTCAAACCCGCAGTATGTTCTGGTGATAAAAGTAAAGACCAGTGCATACCTGGCTTGGCATTTAGATACTTATTTGAATTTTGCGCATTGAAAATAATCGCACTTGCTGGAAGCAAAATTTCCTTCGGAGCTCCGCTAGAACCACTTGTGGTGATGGCAATATCCCAATCATCGCGTAGCGCTTTTGATAACGCTTCCATAGTTTGTGGAATGGACCACGAACTCTGATAGCGGAAGATGCCCGACTTTGCTTGACTTTCCATTACCCCCGTAGGCTATGGCGCATGAGCAAGCCAATCAAGCGCGATTTCCCTAGTCGCGAGATCCCGAAGTGGATTAAAAGCGGTGACTTCGAAGACATCATCTATGAAGTCTCAAGCGGTGAAGGTATTGCCAAGATAACAATCAATCGCCCACATTTACGAAATGCATTTAGACCAAAGACCATAATCGAGTTGAAAGAAGCGTTCGATATCGCGCGCGATGATGAGAAAGTTGGCGTAGTTATCTTTACCGGTGCCGGAGATGAAGCATTCTGTTCTGGTGGAGATATTAGCGTTCGCGGTGATGATGGTTATATCGGAGATGATTCGGTTGGCAATAAAGGAATTGGCCGCTTAAATGTTTTAGATCTACAAGTTCAGATTCGTCGAATGCCAAAACCAGTTATCGCGATGGTGGCAGGTTGGGCAATTGGTGGCGGACATGTTTTACATGTGGTCTGCGATCTAACTATCGCCGCAGACAATGCCAAATTTGGCCAAACCGGACCGATGGTTGGATCTTTTGATGGTGGTTATGGCGCTGGTTTATTGGCTCGACATGTAGGTCAGAAGAAGGCGCGCGAGATCTGGTTCTTAACTAGACAATACGATGCAAATGAAGCGCTGCAGATGGGCTTGGTAAATACCGTGGTGCCACTAAAAGAGCTAGAAGCAGAGACGGTGCAATGGGCTAGAGAGATGTTGCAGAACTCTCCGTTAGCGCTACGTTTATTAAAAGCTGGGCTAAATGCTGCAGATGATGGTTTGGCCGGAGTACAACAATTAGCTGGCGATGCCACTTTGCTCTTTTACATGACCGAAGAGGGACAAGAAGGTCGCGATGCCTACAAGGAGAAGCGTCGCCCTGATTTTGGAAAGTTCCCAAAGCGTCCCTAATGCTCAATGAGATATTGGCATCTCTTCAGGTGCTCTCGCTACCAACGCGCACCAATTTTCGTTCGGTAACTAAACGCGAGGTCGCGCTTTTTAAAGGTCCAAATGGTTGGGGCGAATTCTCACCATTTCTAGAGTATGAAAGCGCCGAAGCCGCTTATTGGTTGGCTTCCGGAATCGAAGCGGCCTTTGACGATCAGATTAAATTGCAGCGCGAAGAGATTGAAATCAATGCCACGTTACCAGCAGTCGATTCGAAATTAGATATCGCTGAGATCTTAAGTTGGTATCCGGGCGCCAAGATAGTAAAGATAAAAGTAGGTGGAGATCTAGAACTTGATATCGCAAGAATCAAGAATACTTTGGCGATTAATCCAAATTATCTTATTAGGCTAGATGTAAATGGTGGCTGGAGCGTGTCGGAAGCAGAGAACACTGTCTCTAGAATTATTGATGAGGTAGGCATCGATTCAATTCAATATATAGAGCAACCAGTGACGACGCTAGAAGAGTTGCGTCAATTGAAACTACCGATTCCGGTAGTGGGCGATGAGGTAATTAGAAAAGCCTCTGATCCATTTGCAATCGATCTAAATGGCGCAGTGGATATTGTTATGTTGAAGGTTGCCCCTTTGGGCGGAATAAAACGCGCTATGCAAATCGCGGCTCACCACAAATTGCCGGTAGTGGTATCAAGCGCTTTGGAGTCTGCAGTCGGAATATCGCATGGACTTAAATTGGCGGCAGCGCTACCAGAGTTGAATTACGCCTGCGGTTTGGCCACCGGTCGTTTGTTGGCCAACGATGTTGCACATCTACCAATCACAAAGGGGACAATGCGCGTGAGCAATGTGTCGCCAGAAGGTTTGCTCAATTACCAAGCAGCTCCTGAGCGACGCGCATGGTGGGAAAATCGAATTCGCGATAGTTTTGAAGTATGGCAAGCACGGAATTAGCTCGAAAAGTTATCCGTGAATTCATCGAACACGGAATAACAGATTTCGTTCTTAGTCCAGGTTCTCGTAACGCACCTCTTGCAATCTCGCTATATGAAGCCTCTAAACGCGGATTAGTTAATTTACATATTCGAATCGACGAACGAACCGCTGCCTTTTTTGCTCTTGGAATTGCCAAAGCCACCAGGCGGCCTGCAGCTTTGGTCTGCACCAGCGGCACCGCAGTAGCAAATTACTATCCTGCATTTTTAGAGGCGTTTCACTCGGATCTTCCGCTTTATGTATTAAGCGCAGATCGCCCGGCAAGGTTACGTCAAACTGGCGCCAATCAGACCACCAATCAAGTTCATCTATTTAATTGCGGCCGTTACTTTGATGGTGGTAATTATGAATTTCATGCAAATGGTCCGACCCATATCAACTTAGAATTCGATGAACCATTACTCACTAATGATCAAAGCAATTGGTTAGATGATCTAGCGTCAGATGAATTGTTATCTGAAAAATTAGTTCAGGACGAGCTAGTGATCCCAAGTGGTAAGGGCATCGTGATCGCGGGACACGATTCGGTAGATGTCAGTGAATTAGTGGGCCAATTACAAGTTCCATTAATTGCGGAGAATCCACTCTCGTACTCAAATTCTGTGGCCCATGCCTCATTATTTTCGGGACATTTAGAGATTGATTGGGCGATCGTGGCTGGGCGAACCACATTATCTAGAAGTACCAACTCGTTGATCGCAAAGGCCAAAGAGGTATTTGTGATCGATAGCAAGGCTGCTCGAATTGATCCACAGCGGAGCGCAACCAAAATTTTTTCCACTATTCCAAAATTAATTGGTCACGCAGAGCCTTGGTCGATTAAGAGCGAATATATTTCGATTCAAGAGTGGTGCGAACCAGCAGCAGCGCAATGTATTGCCGAGAATCTACCTTACGGCTCCACGTTATATGTCTCTTCTTCAAGACCAATCAGAGATCTAGAAGCGTTCGCAAAACCACGAAGCGGCGTGGAGGTATTTGCCAATCGCGGTCTGGCAGGAATTGATGGGAATTTATCAACAGCAATCGGGATTGCATCAAAACGAGATTGCACTTACGCAGTAGTAGGTGACCTAGCTTTCCTACATGACTTAACGGCACTGGTAAATCAAGAGCAAATCAAATTGAAATTATTGGTAATCAATAACAATGGCGGGGGAATCTTCTCTACTTTGCCGCAAGCCGGAGTCGCAGGTTTTGAGCAGATCTTCGGTACACCCCATAATCGCGATCTCTTCGAAATTGCAAAGGTTTTCGGGGTGCCAACCACCGAAATCGAGAGTTTGAAGGCTTTGAAATCTTTTATGAGTCCGCCGACCAAATTCGAGATTGGGATCTTGCAGATGCCAGATCGCGAGAGCAACGCCGCGCTAATTAAAGAGTTAGCCAAGCGCGTTAATTATCGGTAATAACTTCGCTTGGCTCTCGGCCGCTTCATGTTCGGCATCAGAGCCGGCGACGATGCCACAACCTGCATATGCATGAACCTCTTTATCTTTGAGGTAACCACAACGTAGCGCGAGCCCTTGTTCGCCATCACCGCGCGCATCAATCCAACCAATCGGGCCGGCATATCGACCACGATTGATTCCTTCAAATTGCTTAATTAATTCCGCAGCCGCATTAGTTGGTGTGCCACAAACTGCCGCAGATGGATGCAATTTAGAGAGTATCGAGAAGATATCGATGATTTTATGACCCTCTTTGATCGCACCAGTTACATCGGTTGCCAAGTGCATGACATTTGATAAGTGCAACACGAATGGTGCATCGGGAACGTTAGTTGATGAACAGAATGGCGCAAGTGCATCGGCCACCGAACGAACCGCGTATTCGTGCTCTTCTAAATCCTTGGAAGAGCGCGCAAGGGAAGCGGCGAGCGCCAAGTCCTTACTGTCATCACCGGTCTTGCTAATAGTGCCAGCTAATACTCTTGAAACCACCATCGAATTGTTTAATCGAATCAATAACTCTGGAGTAGCGCCAATCAAGCCGTTATTTGAATAGACCCAAGTGCCTGGATAATCCTTGGCTAATTTACGAAGTACGGTGCGAGGATCAATCGGTGAATCAATATCGGCGATGATCTCGCGCGCCAAGACCACCTTATCTAGAGAATCTCGTCGAATTACTTCGACTGCGCTTTGAACCTTCTTCTTCCAAGCATCTATATCGTTATCGCGCCAAGTGACTTTGGGTAATTGCGTTCCTGCCGGTTTTTCCAGCAATTTTGGCTGGTTCTCATCGCCGATCCAGGTGATCCAAGTGGTCTGATTCTTGATGCCAACTACTACCTTTGGTATTACCAAGCGACTCTCTTCCTGCTGATCGAACGCGAAAGAGGTAAAGAGCACTGGGCCAGTACCAGCGCCATGAACTTCATTATTTATCTCGAAGGAATCAAGTTGCTCGTGCCACCATGTGCGCGCAGCTTCGAATCTACCTGCGCCTACGACGGTAGTCTCGGCATAAACGCCCCAACCGACAAGACCTTCACCATTTCGAACCCAGGTAAATGGATTCTCGTCTGGCAATAAATCAAGTAACGGCAGATGTGAACCAAGTCGCGCCGTATGGACCGTGGTCATTTAGAAAGTGTATCCATAAAAGAAATTAGGGCAGAATACGCCTCATGTCACGCGCAAATATGGATAAGAATCCAGATGAAGTCGCTGCAATGTTTGATGGCGTCGCAAAACGTTATGACCTAGTAAATGATTTATTAAGTCTCGGACAGACCAAGAGTTGGCGACGTAAGACTACTGAGATCATCGCACCAAAACCCGGCATGGAGATTCTGGATCTAGCAGCGGGCACCGGTTCATCATCGGTTCCCTTAGCAAAAGCTGGCGCAAAAGTTATTCCGGCAGATTTCTCAGAAGGAATGCTCGAAGCTGGTCGCGCTAAACATCCTTATTTACCATTCACAAAAGCCGATGCGCTAAATCTTCCATTTGAAAGTGGTCGCTTTGATGTCGTGACGATCTCATTTGGACTTCGTAACACCGTTGATTTCGATAAAGCGCTCGCACAGATGCTTCGCGTGACCAAACCTGGTGGTCGATTAGTCATCTGCGAATTTAGCCAACCAACTTGGCGCCCATTTCGCGCGCTATATATGAACTACTTGATGAAGGCGCTGCCCGCTATCGCCAAGTTCACCAGTTCCAACCCCGAGGCCTACCAATATTTAGCAGAATCGATTCGAGCCTGGCCAGATCAGGCGACTTTGGCTGCTCGAATCGAGGCTGCCGGCTGGCAACGGGCCACATGGCGCAACCTGACCTTTGGGATTGTTTCAGTTCACATCGCTTACGCGCCGATTTAATTTCCGCTATTCATAGCGCCCACTTAGGATTACAGCGTGAATCCATATGTACCAATTCTGGTCATCGGCGCAATTGGCCTCGGCTTCGCAGTCTTCTCGGTAGGGGTCGCGGCAATCACTGGCCCTAAGCGCTACAACCGCGCCAAGTTAGATGCATACGAATGTGGCATCGAACCTTCGCCGCAAGCTGCCGAAGGTGGACGTTTCCCAGTCAAGTACTTCTTAACTGCGATGCTCTTCATCATCTTCGATATTGAAATTGTTTTCTTATATCCATGGGCGGTCACCTTCGACAAATTGGGACTATTTGGTCTAGTTGAGATGATCCTCTTTATCGGAACCGTCTTCGTTGCATATGCATATGTATGGCGACGTGGTGGATTGGAGTGGGATTAATGGGTTTGGAAGAGAAGTTACCTTCCGGCTTTTTATTAACTACCGTAGAGAAACTTGCCGATTACATGCGCAAGTCTTCGGTTTGGCCGGCAACTTTCGGTCTGGCATGTTGCGCGATCGAGATGATGGCAGTTGGCTCTGCCGCCAAATATGACATCTCTCGTTTTGGCATGGAGCGTTTCTCTGCAACACCACGCCAAGCAGATTTGATGATCGTTGCTGGACGTTTATCTAACAAGATGGCGCCAGTACTTCGCCAGATTTATGATCAAATGCCAAATCCAAAATGGGTTATTTCGATGGGCGCGTGTGCATCATCCGGCGGCATGTTCAACAATTACGCGATTGTGCAGGGCGTTGATCACGTCGTTCCAGTTGATATTTACCTACCTGGTTGCCCACCGCGACCAGAACAATTATTAGATGCGATCTTGAAGTTGCACGAGAAGATCAGCGAAGGCAAGTTAGGTGCAAATCGAGAACAAGTTATCCGCGAAGTTGAAGCCGCAGCGCTAAATGCCATTCCAACTCATGCCCAGAAAGGCCTATTAGCGTGAGCGATAAAGGGGCATTTGGCGTACAAGGCACCGGTGATACCTCAGGTTACGGCGGCTTAGTTCGTACTCAATTAAATCCTGGTTCTACCGAGCGTCCATATGGAAGTTATTTCGATGAGGTCGCTGATGATTTAGAACGCGCTTACCCTCAATTTGCAGATGCCATCGAGAAAGTCGTAGTAGATCGCGGTGAATTAACTTTGCATGTGAAACGCGAGAAGTTAGTAGAAGTTTGTATGGTACTTCGCGACAAATTGCGCTTTGAGATGTGCTTAGGCGTTAATGGCGTGCACTATCCAGATCAAAGCGGTCGCGAGCTACATGCGGTTTATCCATTACTTTCAATCACTCACAATCGCCGAGTGCGAATAGAAGTTTCTTGCCCAGATGCTGATCCACATATTCCTTCGGTGGTAGAAGTTTGGGCTGGCAACAACTGGCACGAGCGCGAGACTTATGACATGTTCGGAATCATCTTTGATGGCCACCCAGCTTTGACACGCATCTTGATGCCAGATGATTGGCAAGGACATCCGCAACGTAAGGATTATGCGTTAAACGGAATCGCAGTCGAGTATAAAGGTGCGGAAACTCCGGCGCCGGATAATCGGAGGTCCTACAAGTGACGACCTTTGATCCTAAATTTGATCCGTACGCATCATCGCGCGAAACCACCGAAGGTACCGTCTATTCGGTAACCGGTGGCGACTGGAACGAATTAGTTTCTGAGATCGGATCGCAAAAAGAAGAGAAGATCGTCGTAAACATGGGTCCACAACACCCATCAACTCACGGCGTACTTCGTTTGGTTCTGGAACTAGAAGGCGAGACCGTCTCAGAAGTTCGCTGCGGTATTGGATATCTCCATACCGGTATCGAAAAGACCACCGAATACCGCACCTGGACCCAAGGCACCACCTTGGTTACACGTATGGATTATTTGTCGCCACTATTTAATGAAGCAGCGTATTGCTTAGGTGTAGAGAAGCTATTAAATATCACCGATCAAATCCCAGAGCGCGCTTCAGTTATTCGCGTGATGATGATGGAGCTAAACCGCATCTCATCACACATGGTTGCGCTTGGTACTGGTGCGCTTGAACTTGGTGCGATGTCACCGATGTTCTACGCCTTCCGCGAACGCGAGAAGGTATTAAGTACTTTCGAGAAGATCTCTGGTCTTCGTATGAATATGGCATACATCCGTCCGGGCGGAGTACAACAAGATCTCCCAGCTGGCACTGTGCAGCATGTTCGCGAATTGGTTAAGGATCTTCGCAAGAACTTCAAAGACAATGCCAATTTGTTGATCGGCAATACCATTTGGATGAAACGCACCGAAGGTATCGGATATTTGGATCTTGCTGGTTGCACCACTCTAGGCGTTACTGGTCCGGTGCTTCGTTCGACTGGTCTGCCATGGGATCTTCGTAAGACCCAGCCATATTGCGGTTATGAGAATTATGAATTTGATGTCGTAACGGCAGATACTTGCGATGTTTATGGTCGTTTCTTGATTCGCATGAACGAATTGGAACAATCACTCCGAATCATCGAACAGGCTTGCGACAAGTTAGACAAACTTGATGGTGCACCAGTTATGGTTGCAGATAAGAAGATCGCATGGCCAGCCCAACTTTCCTTGGGTGCTGATGGTATGGGTAATTCACTCAACCATATTCGCGAGATCATGGGTTCATCAATGGAATCTTTGATTCACCACTTCAAGTTGGTTACCGAAGGTTTCCGTGTTCCGGCAGGTCAGGCATATGCCGCAGTTGAATCACCACGCGGTGAGCTCGGCGCTTATGTGGTTTCTGATGGCGGAACTCGTCCATATCGCGTTCATTTCCGCGAACCATCTTTTAATAATCTGCAATCAACTTCAGCGATGTGTGAAGGCTCGATGGTTGCGGACATTATCGGTGCAGTGGCATCGATCGATCCAGTTATGGGAGGCGTAGATCGCTGATGTTTAACCAAGAAGATCTCGCAGTAATGGATTCAATCATCTCGCGCTACCCACGTAAGC
>CAWULI010000017.1:0-12776 GCA_963923155.1 uncultured bacterium | reverse complement strand
TCCATAGCAATAACTGGATTAATCGCAGTCTGCCAGACCACTGCTTGATCACCATATTCCTGCATCGACCAATCATTATCAACCACGTTATAGATGTAGCACGCGTAAGGCTTGCCTTCTTTATCTAAACCTTTAACTAGTACACCAGCGCAAGTTTTTCCGTGCATGCGATGGCCAAGAGTTGCAGGGTCTGGTAGTGATGCAGCTAAAAGATCACGAGGCGCAACAGAGATTCCTTGCACATCGACATTCTCTTTGCGATCAAGTCCAAGCATGTGAATTGTCTTTAAGGTAGTGATGAACTGTGCGCCGAGACCGTACTTGAAGTTAACCTTCTTCGCATCCACTTTCTGCGGAATCAAGACGACCTCTTCGTGCTCGACGTTAACGCATTCAACCGGTCCGATACCTTCAGGGAAATTAAAGATCTCTAATTCACTAAATGGTTCGGTTGTGTACCAGCCACGTCCATCTTCCCAAACTAGTGGTGGATTTAGGCACTCTTCGATGGTGGTCCAAATCGAGAACGAAGGAGCAAATTCATAACCTTCAACAACTAAGTTAGAACCATCTAAAACAGTAAGCGAATCAATGCGGCTGAACAAATGATCAGAGGCATATTTTGCAAAGACATCTGATAATCCTGGTTCGATTCCCATGCCAACAAGGGCGTAGATCTTTCGTTCACCCCAATTCCAGTCGCGTGCAAATTGCTCGTCGCCAAGCTTCACACCAGTTTCGGTATATGGATAGTGAGGATGCGGCCTAGATAGCGACATCGCCATATCTATGTAATTGGTATTTTCGATTTCGCAGGCTAAGAAGATCGGCATTACATAACGCGGATCGACTGCATTGATCACTACATCAGGATTTGCTTTTCTAATTAATTCGCGGACATCTTCGAGTTCTGAGGCATTGACCTGTGCTGCAGCGAATCTCGGGTCCTTCAGACGAACCACGGCCTCTTCGGCGCGCGCGAGTGTTCGGTCAGCAATGACCATTGAATCGATGAATTTTCTTCGTGATGCGATGTTTGCGATGGCGCGTCCTACGCCACCTGCGCCGATCACCAGCGCTTTCATACCCATGGGGAAATCAACTCCAATAAAATTGTTAAAGTAGTCTAGCAAAACATTGGAATAGTCGGAAGTTCACAATTTAATATGCGTTAATCATTATTTAAACAGGTCCTTGTAGCTCAGTGGATAGAGCAACCGCCTCCTAAGCGGTAGGTCGCCGGTTCAACTCCGGCCAAGGACACTTAAAATAGAATTCCAAAAGTTTCTAGTGATCCAACGTATATTTCTTTAGGAACTTAGGACCCCACCAATTGAATTCTCCGAATAGGCGCATCAATGCAGGTACCAAGAGCGCTCTGACAATCGTCGCGTCGAGTAATACCGCGAATGCAGTACCAAAACCCATCATCTTGATTGCGGTTACACCACTTGTCATGAATGCGGCGAATACTGCAGCAAGTAAGAGAGCGGCTGCCGTAATGATTCGTGCGGACCGCTGTAGACCGACTGCTACAGATTCAATGTTGTTATGACCTGCAAAATGTTCTTCCTTAATTCGTGATAATAAGAAGAGTTCATAGTCCATTGATAAACCAAAGATCACCACAGCAATCAAAATAGTGGTACCAGTATCAATAGTTCCGGTTACGGTGAAATCCCCGACCAACCATTTTAAATGGCCATCGATAAAGATGTAGGTGAGTGCACCCAATGTTGCTGCAAGCGAGAGCATATTTAAAAGTACAGCTTTGATCGGCAAAATAACCGAACCAGTGAAGATAAAGATCAGAATCAGAACGCTAAGTGCGATCCAACCAAAGGCCCAAGGGAGTGCTCTTGCGGTTCCATCTTGAGAATCTGTGAAATCGGCAGCCAAACCACCAATTAACGTACCTTCTGGTCTAGTTATATTTCGCAATTCATGAATCATTTTGCGCGCTTCTAGCGTTCGAGAGCCCATCGATTGGATAGCTTGTATTCGGATGTCATTACCAATATTTGTTGGGTAAACGCGAACGATTCCTTTTACCTTGGAAATCGAATCAATATATTGTTTGAGTTCGACTTGAGAAACAGTCTTCACTCCGTTAGGAATTAATATCTCAATTGGACTACTTTCTTGACCGGGGAATCGGTTAGAAAGCTCATGATAAGCAATAGCAGCTTTGTCGTTTTTAGGTAAGACTCTCGCATCTAATTGGGAGAAGACCACATTTCTAATTGGGGCAGCAATCGCACCAAGTATTAGTAAAGATAGAACTACAACTGAAACCGGACGACGCATCACCATGCGTGCGGTCTGAGCCCAACGACCATCGGCTTTTGGCGTGATTCCAGACTTACGAACCACGAACTTATCAATGCGATGTCCCAACAACATCATTAATGCGGGCAAGGGAACAATAGCGCTGATAATTGCAATTAGCACCACGCTCACACCTGCATATCCGAATGACTTCAAGAAAGATTGTGGAAAGAGCATCATTGAAGCAAGCGTTACCGCAACAGTCAGACCAGAGTAGAAGACGGTCTTTCCCGCAGTCTTTACGGTAGTTACGACTGCTTCTGAAATCTCTTTTCCATGATGAATCTCCTCACGGAATCGATTAACCATCAAAAGCGAATAATCAATGCCGAGTCCAAGTCCCATACCAGTAACTAGATTAAGTGCAAAGACAGATACTGTGGCGACCTTGGTGATTAACAGTAGCAAAAAGAATGCACCAAGAATTGCAAATAAACCAACAAAGAGTGGCATGGCAGATGCAACTAGTGCACCAAAGACAAATACCAACAAGATAAACGTTAATGGTATGGAGATGGATTCAGCTAGCGCTAGGTCCTTAGAGATTCGATGATTGATGGCAGAAGTAATAACACCGGGCCCTGTTGCATAGACGCGCAGGTTTTTATAATTTCCATCAAATTTGGCTTGGATTTCTTTTCCTAATTTAGAAACATCTTTGAAGTCATCGGATTTGGTGTAAATCATTAAGTATGCTGCGTTACCATCTTTGGACTTTAAGGTTGGCAGATTGCCACCACTCCAATAAGAATGTGTCTTACTTACACCTTCTACTTTTTGGATTTCATTTTCGAGGGCTAACGCATCCGAAACTACTTTTGGATCATTAACACTTTTACCCTTTCCATCTACGACAAGAATCACGCCAGCATCGCGAACATTAAGGTTATCTTTGAAGTAGTTCCAGACTTGCGTCGATTCACTATTTGGATCCGAATAGCCTCCGCTATCAAGTTTGCCCAAGACCGTAAAGCCAATACCACCAGCAATTAACATGGTAATTACAAATACGAGCAACACTAATTTGCTTCGTTTAACAGTGAAGCGACCAAGTTTCTCGAACATGACTTCCTATTCGCGTAGACTTAAGATATGAGCAGTCTTTGGCCAGAGATAACTTCGGACGAGGTTGACCCAGACGATGCGCTTGAAAGAGCCAAACGCGACGCTGAGATTAAAGGTGAAAAACCACCCCATCACGGAAGTTAAGCGGCTTAGGACTAGAAGTTAAGTGTAGAGAAGTGAGAGTATTGCGGAGAAATCAGGAGAAGAGGCCGATATCTATGAGCAACTTTCGTAGAGTCATCGCGTCGCTACTGGTGATGTGGTTCACGCTTTCCTCATCAACTGCCTATGCAAATTCTTTAACGAGTACCTCACCAATTAGCGGTGCGATTTTGAATGTGGCGCCGAGTGCGGTCACGTTGACGACCCAAGCACCGCTGGCTGATATGGGTAGTGAAATTTCGGTGACCGATCCAAACGGAAGCAAAGTAGATGACGGCACATTAACCATCGATGGAAATAGTGCGGTAGTCGGAGTATTGCCTCTTACTGAAAAAGGAATTTACACAGTTCAGTATTCGTTAATCACTGATAACGATATTCCGGTCACTGGTTCCTACACCTTTACGTTTAATGCGCCAGATAAAATCGTCACACCAGCGCCGGTAAATACCAAATCAGCCGCGGTCCAAACTTCAAGCAACTTCGGTACTACGTTATTTGTGATCTTGGTAGCAGTAGCAGCATTGTTGGTTGCAGTTGGACTAATTCTTTATGGTCGTAAGCTCTTAAAAGAGCGCAAGTAGAGTAACTAGATCTGATTGTTAGAGTAAAAATTGGTTTCTAGCATATTAGTCCTAAGTAAGTTTCTTTATCTAGCATCTGCCACACTCACTATTGGGTATCTTCTTCTTTTGCTTTTCTTTGTTAGAAATACAGCAGGTGAAATCAAAGAAGAATACCTATATTTGCGTAAACGAATTTCTCAATATGCATTGGTTTGGTCAATTTCGACCATTCTCTTCATTTTGGCGACTTTGGCATCAATTTTAGATTTGCCTCTTAGTTCAGCGTTCGATCTGACCATGCTTAGGTCTTTCTTGACACAAATTTCTCTAGGTAAATCCTTGGCGCTGCAGACCATTGGAGCACTTGTCGTGGCTCTTTGGAGTAGCAGAGTTAAAAAAGTCAGCTACGGCGCTTTGCTATTGGCGTTATCGATATTTTCAATCTCAATTCCGGTCTTTCAAAGCCACTCCGCTTCCGGGGGTTCCCATTTAATAGCCATCGGAACTTTATTAATCCACGTGATAGCGATAACTTTGTGGGTAGGCGGACTTTCAGCGATAGTTATAAATCGCAGGATCAATTTGCAATCAGTAATTACCAGATATAGTCAATTGGCTTTATGGGCCGCGCTATCAGTGGTCGCAAGCGGTGCGATAAATGCATGGATCCGTTTGCACCTTAGCGATGCATGGCGAAGCACTTATGGACTATTGGTGATTGAGAAAATAATTCTGACCTTGGGCATTTTGGCCATAGCTGGTTACGCCAGAAGGAACTTGGCAACTGAACTTTCTAAATTATTACGTGTTGAAGTTGCCGCAATGGCGGTAACACTTTTCTTGGGCACCGTTTTAAGCAAGACACTCCCACCGCCATCAGATCGAAAATTAGATAAATATGAATCGTTGGTGGGTCTTAGTTTTCCGGGTTCACCAAACTTAAAGACTTGGCTATTTGAATATCAACCAGATGCGCTCTTTTTAGGATTGCTAATACTTGCTGGTGCGCTCTACTTTAAAGGACTAAAAATTCTCAAGGCAAGAGGCGATAAATGGCCGATATCAAGAACTGCTTCTTTCTATTTGAGTTTATTGATTATCAATTACGCGGTAAATGGCGCGATAGGTGTCTATTCCCATTTTGGTTTTTCGTATCACATGATCCAACACATGGTCTTGGGAATGATCGCACCTATTCCATTCGTATTAAGCGCGCCAATAACACTAGCGTTGCGGACTTTGCCTGGCGGGCGTGATGAATCTGAAGAAGGCCCACGAACTCTTTTAGTGCGCTTATTACATTCGTCCTATTTGAAATTCTTAACGAATCCAGTCGTTGCGTTATTGATATTTGATGGATCGCTCTTTGCACTTTATTTCACTGGACTATTTGGTACCTTGATGGGTAGCCATGTAGGTCATCTCGTTATGAATGTTCACTTTTTCTTAACTGGGGTGCTCTTCTTTCATGTGATTATTGGCGTTGACCCGAACCCAAAGCGACCACCGAACATCATTAGATTGGTGATCCTCTTTGCAGCCATGAGCATCCATGCATTTTTCTCGATATCTTTAATGTCCGCTTCGACATTGGTAGATGGCGGCTACCTCAACTCCATAGGCAATCCACTTAATTTGAATCTGCTTGAGAATCAATTTACCGGTGGTGCAATTGGTTGGGCGATGGGAGAGATCCCGATTCTCATCGCGTTAGCTGCGGTTTTCGTGCAATGGATGCGCGATGACAGAAAAGAGAGCAAGCGAATTGATCGCAATGCAGAGCGTGCAAGTGCCATGGGTCAACCTGATGAATTGGCAAAATACAATCAATATCTAGCGGAGTTAGCGCGAAAAGATAATCCGGATATTTGAAAGCTAGATTCGATGAAAACCTGATTCAGTTGCAACGGCTTCGACGCTCTGATCAAACCATTCGCAGGGAAGTGGTTTCTTTATGAATTCTCTATCGTGGATTACTCCGATTCTAAATGCTGCAGTTTTTACTAAGAAGCGATCGTAATAACCCCCACCTTGTCCAAGACGTACGCCTTTGTGATCAATCGCGATGGCGGGTATCAATGCCACGTTTATCTCTCCGATGAAGATATTTCCACCTGGTTCACGAAACTTACCTCGTTCAACTAATTGACTTTCATGTCCATCGTATTTCGCGAATTCCATTTGATCATTGACTATTCGAGGCAGAAGCACGGTCTTGCCCATTTTAATAAGTGCATCATTTAAAGAGATCAGGTTTGGCTCGCCGGCCATTGGGTAGTAGCTTGTGATTATCTTTGCGCTTTGAATTTCTGGTACATCAAGCAAAAACAAGTAATCATTATGCCCGGGAAGTTCTTTTCTTAGTGTGCGGAATTTCTTACGAACTTCCGCCTTCTCGCTCATGGTTTCCGTGCCTTTCACTAATAAATACTGGGAATAAAGTGGTGATGAAATAGTATGGACTAATGCTAGAGCGTATGCGCGCAGATGAGTTTCTAACCGCGCTACTTTCGACGGTGCATCCATTAGCACCATTGGATCTGCCATTACTCGATGCGCATGGCGCTACCTTGGCAGAGGACATCTTTTCGGGTGAGCGATTAGTAATTAAGGCCGGTACTCCAATTCGCTCAACTGCTATTGGACTTGCGGCATCAATCGGACGTGGTCATTTACCGGCAGTGCCACAACCACGCGTGGTGATTATCTCCGCTGGTCCAGATTTGATTGAACCTGGGATTTCATTAGTAGGTAGTCAAGAATTTGAGACAAATTCGTGGCAATTGACCACGATTGTTCGCGAGATTGGTGGCGTTGGATATCGAGTTCATTCGATTCCTGACGACGAAGAAGAGTTAAAAGATATTGTCGAGGACCAATTAGTACGTTCCGATTTAATAGTAATCAGTGGCGAGCGAAATGATGATTCATTTGAATTGATCACAAGAGCGCTCACCCAATTAGGAGAAATCAAAGTAGTTGATTTGGATCTTGCCAATACCGGGCATTTCAATTTTGGATCAATTGGGCCCGATAAAACACCAGTAATCACCCTGCCGGGAGACCCGATTTCGGCTTACATCGCTATGCAATTATTCGTCCGCCCCATGATTCGCACCATGTTGGGCGCAAAAGAGATCTTCTGCCCATCTGTAAAAACAAAAGTTGAACGTGATTATCAAGGCGCAATCTCAGGTCGTACCTATCTTCTTGCACAACTTAGCGAAGATAGTAAATCTGTTCTGATATTTAACGAGCAAGAGGATTTTGTGAATCTAGCGGCAGCTAATGCTCTGGTTTCAATTACTAATGTAGAGAAGATCAAAGCTGGAGATACCGTGACCACAGTGATCCTGCCAAACTTGAAATGATCGAATTAACAAACGGCGAGATCACACTTAGGCCAATTTCTTTGGTGGATCGCAGGCAGTGGCAGCGCGTTCGTCGAGATAATAGGGAATGGCTTGGGCAATGGGAGGCGACGGTTCCAAAGTTAGATCGAAATTCCCAGAGCGATACGGGAGCTGCAAGTTTTACCAAGATGCTTCGCACCTTCCGTAAGGAAGCAAAAGCGGGCCGATCATTTTCATTTGCGATCTTCAAGGGGCCGAATTTGATTGGGCAAATCAATCTCGGCGGGATCATCTACGGCGCTCTTCGTGGTGGCCATATTGGTTATTGGATTTCTAAGGAGTATTCCAATCGCGGATACATGACCGAGGCTGTCAATATGGTTACCGATTTTGCTTTCAACGAGCTGGCGCTTCACCGGTTAGAGATAAATATCAGACCCGAGAATGAACCCTCTATAAGAGTTGCGGAAAAATGCGGATATTTATACGAAGGATTGCGTCCTAGATACTTACATATTGATGGTGCCTGGCGGGATCATCACTGTTTTGTCCGAGAAAATATTGCGATTAAGTAGGGTCTAAATACCCGAAAAGGGACATTTCAAACACTAATCTTTGGCCATCATGGCTTCAGCGATTATCTACCTGGCGATCATTGGCATGTGGGTCGCCTACTTTTTGCCCCGCTGGATCCATACTCACGATGAGTTCTCTGGAAAATCTGTGGAACGTTACAAGAGCGCGCTTCGTGTCGTCGCCGGGGATTCCAAAGAGGCATACTCGATGGCGATCCATACCGATCTAGATGCGCAATTTAAGAAATCACAAACTCTTTTACGTCGTCGAATTTTCTTCTTAGTAATAATCTCAACATTAATTGCAACAAGTATTGGTGCCATCATGAATATTTTGAATTGGGCTTACATCGCGATTCCGCTATCTGGATTTATTGTTTACCTGGCACACACACGTCGTACGATCAATCGTGAACGTATTCAACGTCGCCGGATAGAAGGTTTACAAAAGAGCGCCAACGGAATCTCGCATGTCAATCTCTCAGAAGTAGTAGCTCCAAAGATTGATCAAAAGAGCGAGAGCGAAGAATTGTGGGTTCCGTTTGCAGAGCGCGAGATCACCGGAATAACTATTTTGCCGCAAGGAAGTGCGGCAACTCGAAATAGCTGGACGCCAAATTCGGTGCCAACACCTACTTATGTCAATGCGCCAAAGGCAGTTACTCCGCGTCGCGTAATTGATTTGACTACACCAGGCGCTTGGAGTGAGGAGCAAGAGCGGCTCGAGCGTGAGGCGCTGGCAGCAGCTGCACCTTCAGCAGATGAGGTATTTGATCAACAATTAGCAGAGGAAGCTTCTAAGAAGCGCGATCGCGCCGTTAATAGTTGATATAAAGAATTAGATCCAAGAACTCCACCACATATGCGAATACCAATCTTTGTATGTAATTGTGATGCCTGTAAATAGTGGGTAAAAATCAATGAAATTAATCGCGATTATCAAGACCGCAATTCCAATTAGATATTTGAATCTCTCATCGTATTCGTAGGCCATTTTTGCCATTAACACCAGTGCCAATATCAAGAATGGCTCAAATACAATCGCGTAGAAGGTGAAAACGGTTCGTTTTTGGAAGAAAAACCAAGGTAGATAGCCCGCAATAATTCCAAGCATCGGAATAACTGCTGCGCTATCAAATTCACGCATTGCTAAATTGTGCAGGTTTACCCCAATTAAAAAAATCACCGCGATTGCTCCAAGCCACCAAAGTATTGGAGTTCCGATCGCTAATACCTCTTTGGCACAATCTTTGGATCCGCATCCTTTTGGGGATTGGTAATAGAAAGATGTGGGTCGACCCATTACTATCCACGACCAAGGATTGGCTTGGTAAGTATGTTTCTCTGTGAGGCTAGTGTGAAAATTAAGCATCTCCTTGTGATAGTAAAGAAGTGATGAAAAGGGATTTGATTTAACTTTTCTATCCCATCCTAAATTGGAATTGAACCAACCAAACCATGAGATTAAATAGACCAAGAGCGATGTGATTCCAACTCGAATGGTTCTTAATAATTTGCGATTTATAAATAGATCAAGAACTAACAAGATGGCTACATAATAAATCGCGCTCCATTTACTACCCATTGCTAACCCAAGGTAAATTGCAAGACTTAAATATTTAACTTTCAACCAAGCATTAACCGCTAATAGGATGAACAAAGTCAAGAAGATATCTAATAAAGCGGTGCGTGACATGACTAGATTTAAGCCATCTAAAGTCATTAATAAAGCTGCCAGGAGCGCCCATTTTCGCTCACGAAAAATCCGCAGCGCGATCCTTGCCGTCAAATAGATAGTGGCAGTGCCAGCGATTGCGACTGCAATTCTCCAACCAAATTCATGATTTCCGAAGATTTTAATTCCAAGTGCGATAAACCATTTACCTACTGGAGGATGCACAACAAATTCAGGAGAGCCTTTGGCGACCTCAACACCATATTTCAAATAATCTCGCGCACCATCAACGTAGTAGACCTCATCAAACACCAAACCCTTTGGGGTGGATAGATTGAAGACCCGCATCAAAAAAGCTGCGAAGGTAATCAAGATTGGCGCGAACATAAGTTAAGCGTAAGGGTAGATGAGATGATTCGGCTCATGAAGTTAATCCTTGCAGGCGTGCCACTTGGTAATCCGGGCGATGCCACAATTCGATTGATCGAGGCGATCAAAGAGGCCAAGGTGATTGCCGCAGAGGACACTCGTAAATTTCAAAGACTTTGCCAAGATCTGCAAATTAAAAGTAGCGCCAAACTCATCTCCTTTTTTGAAGGTAATGAATTAGAGCGCACTGATTCTTTGTTGGCAGAGCTACAAAGTGGGGCGACGGTTTTGGTAGTAACTGACGCCGGGATGCCCACAATCAGCGATCCAGGTTTCAAATTGGTGAGAGCTGCAGTGGATGCGCAGATACCAATTCAAGTATTGCCCGGACCGAGCGCGGTCACTACAGCGCTGGCGTTATCAGGTTTACCGACAGATCGCTTCTGTTTTGAAGGGTTCATTCCGAGATCCCAAGGTGCTCGTGAGAAATTCTTTGAGCAATTGAGATTTGAAGAGCGAACCATTGTGTGCTTTGAATCGCCACATCGTCTTATTGAAAGTATTGATTGCGCCATTAAATATTTTGACCAAATACGCCGAGTAGCGATTTGTCGTGAGATGACCAAGACTTACGAAGAGACCGTACGCGGATCATTAAAGGAAATTAAAGAATGGGCCACATCTAAAGAGATTCTTGGAGAATTGACTATTGTTTTTGAAGGTGCGACAGCGGGTTCAAAGCAGATCACACAAAGTGAGATCGTGCAAAGAGTCCTGGAATTTGAGAGCGTTGGAATGGCGCGCAAAGAGGCGATTTCCAAGGTCGCTACAGATCTGGATTTAGCAAAGCGCGACGTTTTCGATGCGATGGTTGCCGCAAAAAATCCTGATTAGAATGTGCGTATGACTGATAAGGCATATTACGTAACTACTCCTATTTATTACGTAAATGATGCGCCACACATCGGCCACGCCTATACGACCGTAGCCGGAGATGTCCTAACTAGATGGCATCGTCAAAAAGGCGAACCGACTTGGTATCTGACTGGAACAGATGAACATGGCCAGAAAGTCATGCGCACCGCGGAAGCCAATGGCTCAACTCCACAAGCCTGGGTCGATAAATTGGTTGAAGATGCCTGGTTACCAAATTGGAAGTTACTTAATATCGCAAACGATGATTTCATCCGAACCACATCAGAACGCCATCAATCGCGTGTCCAGAAGTTCTTACAAAATTTGAAGGATAAGGGATACATATATGCAGGAAAATTTCAGGGTCCTTATTGCGTGGGCTGCGAAGAGTTCAAATTACCTGGTGATTTATTAGAAGAGAACGGCCAGCAACTCTGCCCGATTCATAGTAAGCCGGTAGAAATCGTCGATGAAGATAATTGGTTCTTCAAACTATCTGATTTTAGAGAAGCACTTCTAAAGCATTATCGCGAGAATCCTGAAGCCTGTCAGCCAGAGAGTGCGCGTAATGAAGTTATCTCATTTCTAGAAGGCGATGTTCGTGATCTCTCGATTTCACGATCTACTTTTTCTTGGGGAATTCCAGTTCCTTGGGATACCAAACAAGTTGTTTATGTTTGGTTCGATGCGCTCCTTAACTATGCAACTGCAGTTGGTCTAGGTGATGAGTCAGATTCTGCAGGAGGCAAGAAATTCAGTAACACCTGGCCGGCAGATGTGCATTTGGTCGGCAAAGATATCTTGCGTTTTCATGCGGTGATTTGGCCAGCGATGTTGATGGCAGCCGGGTTACCGATTCCGAAGAAAGTTTTTGCTCATGGTTGGTTGCTCGTGGGCGGCGAGAAGATGTCAAAGAGTAAATTGACCGGAATCGCGCCAAGCGATATCACAAATCATTTTGGCGTTGATGCCTTCCGTTATTACTTCATGAGAGCGATTCCATTTGGAAGTGATGGATCTTTCTCATGGGAGGACATGGGTGCGAGATATACAAGCGAATTGGCTAATGATTTCGGTAATTTGGCTTCTCGTATTACGGCGATGATCGAGAAGTATTGCGATGGCGTGATACCTGCGCCAGCAGCAGGTGGTGAATTGGCAGAATTACTTGAAACCACAGTGGCAGCTGCAGATAAAGCAATGTGCGCACTTGATTTCCAAGGTGGAATCTTGGCGATTATGGAGTTCTGTAAGCGGATAAATCTTTATGTAACCGAAACCGAACCTTGGGTATTAGCTAAAGATGAGGCCAATCGGGCAAAGTTGCTCGAAGTTCTCTATAACACTGCAGAAGGGGTACGCGCACTGGCGGTTTTACTTCATCCAGTAATGCCAGAAACATGCGAGAAACTTTGGCAGAGTTTAGGCGCGCTAGAAACTTTAGGTTCGATCTCAAAGCAGAAAATTGGTGAAGCTTCAAAGTGGGGAGTCTTACCTGAAGGCTGCAAGGTCAGCAAAGGTGCACCGCTATTTCCAAGGCTGGAAGAGTAATTGGCAGATCGCCACAATAGGGATTTAGAGCGCGAACTTCCGCCAGCGCCCGAACCTTTATCGGTTCCCGCAATTGATGCGCATGCGCATTTAGAGATTGTCACCAATACCGAACCAGATGCACCAGAAGTTGCTGAGGTAATTGCCGCGGCTGACCAAGCCGGTATTACTCGATTGGTTCAAGTTGGTTATTCAGCTGAACAATCAAAATGGTGTG
>CAWULI010000016.1:0-12787 GCA_963923155.1 uncultured bacterium | reverse complement strand
GATCGCATTAGTGATACCTATGTCCGATACATAAAATCCCTACTTGGTACTTAGAGTACCAATATGGAGTGACATACGGACAAATAATCACGACTAATCCCAATTAGGTGTGGATAGGGAAATTAATTGAAATTTCAATTAAATGTTTAAAGGAGCCATAAACGCCTATTTGAGGGATAGACAGAAAGCCCACACTTTAGGGGGGTTTGCCCAACCTGTCAGCGTCTTTTTATAGGAGTAAGGTGTAACTATGAACTCAATTGAGTTGAAATCTGTAGCGGTTGCTAAAGAGGGCCGCAGGATTCTCAATTCACTAACTTTTGATTTTCCACAAAAAGCAGCGATTGGGCTATTAGGTCCTTCTGGAAGTGGAAAAACCACCTTAATGCGAAGCATTGCTGGACTTCAAAAACTAGTTGAAGGTGAAATCAGGATATTCGAACTGAAAGCTGGCTCAAAGGAACTTCGTGATCGAATCTCGTATTCGACTCAATCCTCAAGCCTTTATAACGACCTGACCTGTATTGAAAATTTAGAGTTTTATGCAGCACTTTACAAAGATAATGAAATTTCTATTTCAGAAATACTTGAAATGGTTGAGTTAACGAAAGTTAAAAACCAATTGGCGAAAACTCTTTCTGGGGGAGAGCGGACTCGGCTTGCACTTGCAACCGCTTTGGTCGGTGCTCCAGACTTAATAATTTTAGATGAACCAACCGTGGGACTGGATCCAGTGCTTAGAAGAGAGCTTTGGAATATTTTTAGAAAATTGGTTGCATCTGGTAAGACTTTGTTAATTAGTAGTCACGTTATGGATGAAGCGGAAAATTGTGATTACATCTATTTAATGCGCGACGGGTCGATTATCGCGAGTGGGACTACTTCAGAATTAATGAAAAAGACCAATCAAACCGATATGGAAAATGTGTTTATTTCTTTGGTGCAATCATGAGATTCAAAAGACTATTTGCAAATACCAAGAGAGTTCTACTCCAGCTTAAGCACGATCCAAGAACGATTGCTCTTTTAATACTAGCCCCTGCACTATTGATGACAATTCTGAAATTGGTCTATAAAAATGATGATCAGGTTTTTCAAAATGTAGCTGTATCCATGCTTGGAGTTTTTCCAATGCTTGTGATGTTTTTAATTACTTCGGTTACCACACTTCGTGAAAGAACATCTGGAACTCTTGAGCGATTAATGGTGAGCCCAATCTCGAAAATGGAATTTATTGGTGGATATGCAATTGCTTTTGGGATAACTAGCGCAGCTCAAGCGACCATTGTCTCCACATATGCTATTGGTCCACTAGGACTCCATATTGACGGATCCCAACTGAAATTAATTTGGATTTCAATACTCGATGCACTTATTGGTTTAGCGATCGGACTGTTTGTGAGTTCTTTTGCGCAAACGGAATTTCAAGCAATTCAGTTCATGCCAGCAATTCTGCTTCCGCAACTGCTTCTATCTGGTCTACTTACTCCCCGTGCGTCCATGATGAGAGCACTAAGTGATTTATCAAATGTCCTGCCATTGTCCTATGCCGTTGATGCTACCAAGAAAGTTGCCATGAATAGTGGGCAAATTACGGGTGATAGCTTTATTTGTTTGGGCTTTATATTCGGGCTCCTATTACTTGGATCATTAACATTGAAGCGAAGTTCCAAATAATTTTGATTTAAACCTAGTGCCGCTTATAAACGATATATCGTTATAAACATCTATTACACAGTAGTGACAGATTTTTATCAGCTCTGTGTGATTCTATGTATATAGTGGACGATACTGGGATCGAACCAGTGACCCCTTCCATGTCAAGGAAGTGCTCTACCGCTGAGCCAATCGTCCGGGTCGGGGAGTGAATTGTATTCACTTTTATTAAGTTTCTTAACTTGCTATTCAATTTTGGAGGTGGAAACGGGATTTGAACCCGTGTACGGGGATTTGCAGTCCCCTGCCTCGCCTCTCGGCCATTCCACCAAAACTAGCTATAACTTTGTTTTTTGTTTTGCTTATTTTCTACTGAAATTAATGGAGCGGACGACGGGGTTCGAACCCGCGACCTGAACCTTGGCAAGGTTCCGCGCTACCAACTGCGCTACGTCCGCATCTTGGCTACAAGTAACCAGGGAGCGAAATCTATCGCAAGGGGCTATACGGGTGCAAAAGTCGGTAAAAGCAGGTGAAATTATTTGATTTATATAAGTATTAGCGCATGGATCGCGCAAACGAACCCTGCTTCTGGATGGGTGGGCGACTAGCAACTGAACTCGCTGAAATATCCAATGATCCAAAGGATCTTGATAAATATCCAAATGCCTTCTGGGCAATCACGACAACTTTTTCTGGTGATTTCACCGGCGCAAGATTTAATGAAGTCGAAGAACGTGAATGGCCTTTCTCGTATCGTCCTTTGAAGGCGAATGTTTGGATTTCATCACATAATCAAGAGCAGTATTGTCAATTGGTTTCGGATATCCGGGAAGAAATTGCTTCCGGTAATGTCTATCAAGTAAATGCCTGTCGTGTTCTCACAAACGAATGCGACGAACCAATTTCAGGTTTAGTGGCTGGATTTTTGAAGAGCAATCCAGCGAAATATGCAGGATTCTTAAAGTTACCCGGGATTGAGATTGCATCCGCATCACCGGAAACCTTCTTAAAACGCCGTGGCGAAATCCTGAGTACTTCACCTATAAAAGGAACTAGGCCGCTTGGCATAAAGGGAGCTTTCCCCGAGAAGGATCAATCCGAGAACATCATGATCGTAGATTTAATGCGAAATGATCTAGGGAAGGTATGCGTTGAAAGTTCGATTACCACCCCGCATTTACTTTCAATAGAGGATCTACCAGGACTTACGCACTTAGTAAGTGAAGTACAAGGTCAATTGCGTGAAGGTGTTACTTGGAGTGAGATTCTTGAAGCGACCTTACCTCCAGGATCAGTTAGTGGCGCTCCAAAGAGTTCTGCCATAAAGATAATTGAACAATTTGAAGCGATTGATCGCGGACCTTATTGCGGAGCATTTGGTTGGATTCAAGGAGAGCAAGCCGATTTGGCGGTTGCGATTCGCACCTTCTGGAGCGATGGCGCAACAATTAAATTCGGAACCGGCGCTGGCATAACTTGGTCTAGTGATCCGAAATCAGAGTGGGAAGAGACCGAATTGAAGGCGCATCGTTTGATGGCAATTGCATCTGGAACTTTGGCGTGATCGATGTCTGAAGGAATATTCGAAACGATACGCGTTGAAGATGGTCAGATTTTTGGACTTCATCGCCACCACTGTAGAGCGAAAGAGGCTGCCGCAACTTTGGGTTTCGAGATCCTTTCTGAAGATGAAGTACGAACAGCTACAGAGGAGGTGATTTCAAAGGCAGACTACGCACTTGCACGTCTGCGACTGAAATTCAATCGAAACGGCCAACTTGGGATCGATTACGAACCATACGAAGAACCACTTACACCAGCCAAGTTAATGATCTTTGATCGAAGAAACCCGGACTTCCAACTGAGATTCAAAGAGTATCCATATAAGAATTACCAAATCCTGGAGTTTGCTAAAGACCAAGGTTTTGATGATGCGATCCTTGTTGCGCCTGATGATCAAGTTGCCGAAACTTCAATGGCCACTTTGGCGTTGAAGATTGAAGGAGAGTGGATAACACCGCCATTAAGTGCCGGGATACTTAATGGAGTAGTGCGCGCTCTATGTATCGAATCTGATTTGTTAAAGGTGCGCAAGGTTTTGGCCAATGAATTGGGTAAAGTCGAATCGGCGCTGCTACTTAGCTCCCTTAGAAATGCGCAGAACGTAGGTTCGATTGCTGGTCGTGAACTTACTATCGATAATGAAAAACGAAATGAGATTCATCGCTTAATGGCGGGTTTCAAAGGGCGTTAAAAGGGTTTAATCGCACGGGATTACGAATTGATTCGGTAAGGTTGGCGCATGCCCGAAATCTCCATCAAGGTAGATGGCCAGCCACGCAAAGTTGCCGCTGATCAGCGACCTACTCATCTCTTCTCCGAACAGAAGGAGATCGTGGTTTGCCGCGTTAATGGAGAGCTCAAAGATCTCTGGACCGAACTTAATGAGGGCGATCTCGTCGAAGGCGTGAGCATCTCTTCTCCTGATGGACTTAATGTGCTGCGACATTCAACCGCTCACGTGATGGCTCAAGCAGTTCAACAGGTCTTCTCGCAAACGCGATTGGGTATTGGACCACCGATTAAAGATGGTTTCTATTACGACTTTGATCCTGAGCGCCCATTTACTCCGGATGATTTAGAGAAACTCGAAAGCGCGATGCGCAAGATCATCAAGGATGGTCAGCGCTTTAGACGGCGCATAACAAATGAAGCGGATGCGCTAAAAGAATTGGCGCACGAACCTTACAAATGCGAATTGATCGGTTTGAAATCAGATCAAGGTGATGAATCTTCCGTTGAAGTCGGCGGCGCGGAATTAACTATTTACGACAATTTAGGTCGCGACGGCCAGCCGGTCTGGTCTGATCTATGTCGAGGTCCGCATCTACCTTCCACCAAACATATTCCAGCATTTAAATTGATGCGCACTGCAGCTGCATATTGGCGTGGTTCTGAGAAGAATCCGATGTTGCAACGTATCTACGGAACCGCTTGGCCATCACAAGAAGAGTTGCAGAGTTACTTGGATTTATTGGCTGAAGCCGAGAAGCGCGATCATCGCCGTTTAGGTTCCGAACTTGATCTCTTCTCTTTTCCAGATGAAATCGGATCTGGTCTTGCCGTCTTTCATCCAAAGGGCGGCATTGTTCGCATGGCGATGGAAGATTATTCGCGCAAACGTCATACCGAAGAGGGTTACCAATTCGTTTATTCACCACATCTAACTAAGTCCACACTCTTCGAAGTCTCTGGCCATTTAGATTGGTACTCCGAGGGCATGTATCCGCCAATGATCATGGACGAAGAACTTCATGCCGATGGCACTTTAAAGAAGCCAGGGCAGAAGTACTACATGAAGCCCATGAATTGTCCGATGCATATTTTGATTTATAAATCGCGTGGCCGTTCTTACCGCGAATTACCGCTTCGCGCCTTCGAATTCGGAACTGTCTATCGCTATGAAAAATCTGGCGTCGTGCATGGTTTAACTCGCGCACGTGGCTTCACCCAAGATGATGCCCACATCTTTTGCACCAAAGAGCAGATGCCGGCAGAGTTAGATTCATTATTAACTTTCGTACTTAATTTGCTTCGCGATTATGGCTTGCAAGATTTCTACTTGGAACTTTCCACCAAGAATCCCGAGAAATATGTAGGCGCAGATGAGGATTGGGAAGCGGCTACTGAAATTTTGCGTAAAGCGGCAGAAGCACAGAATCTCGAATTGGTTTTGGATCCAGGTGGCGCAGCATTTTATGGACCAAAGATTTCGGTACAAGCAAAGGATGCCATTGGTCGTACCTGGCAGATGTCGACGATCCAAGTCGATTTCCAATTGCCACAGCGCTTTGAGATGGAATATCAAGCAAGTGATGGTTCACGCCAGCGCCCGGTAATGATTCATCGCGCGCTATTTGGATCGATTGAGAGATTCTTCGGTGTGCTTACCGAGCATTACGCTGGCGCATTCCCACCATGGTTGGCACCAGTACAAGTAATGGCGATACCTGTCGCTGATGCCTTCGCTCCATATCTGCAAGAGATAGTGCAACGCATGCGCACAATGGGGATTCGCGCCGAAATCGACTTATCTGATGATCGTATGCAGAAGAAAGTACGCAATGCTCAGGTTGAGAAGATTCCATTCATGATGATTGCGGGCGAGGAAGATCAGAAGAACAATGCAGTTTCATTCCGATATCGCGATGGTGCACAGAAAAATGGCATCTCGATCGATGATGCGATTTCAGAGATTATGGATTCGATCAAGGATCGCAAGCAGGTCTAAGTGGAATTTCTTGAAGGTGGCGCCGGAATGCCAGATGCGTGGCAAAGGCTTTGGGCGCCGCATCGCCTTGGATATATTCGCGGCGAGAATCGACCGACGGCTAGCAATGATGTGCCATGTCCGTTCTGCAATATTCCAACGATGAGCGATGAAGATGGATTAGTTGTTTATCGTGGCAAAGAGGCATACGTGGTTATGAATCTTTATCCCTATAACCCTGGCCACCTTTTAATCTGCGCAAATCGCCATGTCGCAGATCTGACGGAATTAACTGAATCCGAACGCAATGAAATCCTCGCATTAACTTCTCATGCCATGACCACCTTGCGCAAAGTTTCATCGCCTGCAGGTTTCAATCTAGGTATGAATCAAGGTGCGATTAGCGGCGCTGGGGTAGCGGCCCATATACATCAACATGTAGTACCGCGTTGGTCTGGCGATGCCAATTTCATGCCCATCATCGGACAGACCAAAGTGTTGCCCCAACTATTAACCGAAACTCGAGCCGCGTTAGCTGAGGCTTGGTAACGAATCTAAGTAGCGTTTGACGATATCAATACCTAATTGAAATTCAGGATCGTCAATCAAAATCGGAATCGCCGGAAAGAAGATACCTGCCGCAAAACCGTCGTTTCCTGCGGCCTCTAACTGGGCCAGATATTCGCTACGAAACTCCGATATAAGTTCGATATGTTCTGGCTCGGCGTTGGTTACATGTCCAGTGCGATAGTTATTGATCTTCAATGTTTCTAAATCAATTAATGCACAAGGCGTGCCATCTTCATCATGTAAAACCAGAAATGGCGTGGCGACATCATCTAATAGTCTTTTTGCCAACAAGACAGCATCATCGAAATCTTGTAAACCTTCATTGAAACCAGTCACAACGAGAATTCGAGGCATCAAGAGGTCATCGAATTGGTGCCAAAGTTGCACTGTTCTCTCGTCAACTCCAGAACTGGCATTGATAGCGAAAATCGCACATGAGACCTCGCTATCTACTTCTTGCGCAACAGGAGCGTTAAGCGCTGCGGAAAGCGCGCTGGTAGCAGCGCTCGGGTGGCCATATAACGCGCACCTTTTTTCGGTTTCCACGTATCAAAGCCTACGATGAGCACATGATTAGCGCGCGCATGAAGCCATCCGTGGTGCGCGTTATCACGCCCTTCTGTCGAATTCTGCTGCGCGTAGGTATTTCTGCCGATTTCATGACGTTAATCGGAACTCTCATAGTAGTGATCGGTTCTTTCACTCTCATCGTTAATGGGAAATTTTTGGCTGCGATTGTGATCATTGGTCTTGCACTTCTAACAGATTTATTAGATGGCACCATGGCCAGAATCTCCGAAAAGGGCCCAACCGTTTGGGGAAATTTTCTAGATTCGACTCTAGATCGAATTGCTGATGGGGCAATCTTGGTCTCTTTGGCGTTATATCTTCACAATCAACAAGATTCACTTTTTACAGTGGTCCTACTTACTCTGCCGCTCTCGGCATTAGTGCCATACACCAGAGCGAAGGCAGAAAGCTTGGGGATTGAATGCAAAGGCGGCTTCGCTGAACGCACCGAGCGACTTTTAATTCTTGGACTAGCTGGCGTCCTAGATCTTTTTGGCATTGATTGGGGTATTGGTCTCGGAGTTTGGTCTTTATTGATTCTTTCAAGCATCACGGTCTTGCAGAGAATGGAAATTGTTCGAAAGGCAACCAGGAGCAAGATTTCGTGAGTGCTTACGCCTATCTAATTGGATGGCGAATCGTTCGTTACCTGCCCGAATCACTTGCTCAGAAGATTTTCGCTTTGCTTGGTGATTACGTTTATCGAAAGAATGGCAAAGGTATCAATCGATTACGTAACAATTTGCAACTTGTAACGAATTCTGACGGTACCGCGTTAGATTCATTGACCAAAGCGGCAATGCGTTCATACATGCGCTATTGGTGTGACACCTTTCGCCTTCCAGATTGGCCGAAGGCTCGAATTCAAAATACAGTCGAACTCGTAAATGGTGAAGCGCTCACCGATCCGCTGGATGCCGGACGCGGAGTAGTGGTGGCGCTGCCACACTCAGGCAATTGGGATCATGCCGCGGCATATTTCTTAAGTAGGGGATACAAGGCGATTACCGTTGCGGAGAAACTAAAACCAGAACGGTTATTTCAAGCCTTTCTTAAATATAGACAAGAGATCGGGCTTGAGATTCTCTCAACCGAAATGCGAACTATTCCCACATTGATCGCTAAAGCACGTGAGGGGTACATAGTTCCCTTGGTAGCAGATCGAGATTTAAGTTCCAATGGCGTGGAAGTTAATTTCTTTGGCGCAACCGCGAAGATGCCAGCTGGGCCAGCATTGATAGCAGAGCGCGCAGATGTTGATCTGGTTGGAGCCTTCATTATTTATACGGATAATGGAATCAAGATTTACTTCGAAAAATTAGAGAAGAGCGTCCAGGCCACCGCTGATTTCTTTGCAAAATATCTGATACAGCATCCAGTTGACTGGCATATGTTGCAACGCATTTGGGTAAGTGATTAGTTTGAAGAAGTTGAACATCGGAATCGTTTGCCCATATGGTTGGGATGCACCTGGTGGGGTACAGGCGCACATTGCGGACTTAAGAAATTTCCTAATCGGTCAGGGCCATCAAGTTTCAGTGCTTGCTCCAACTGCAGACGAGGATGCTTTGCCAGATTGGGTAGTAAATGCTGGTAAACCAATACCGGTTCCATATAACGGGGCAGTAGCCCGAGTGCTTTTTGGTCCAATTGCATTTGCGCGAGTTAAGCAATGGATCTCTGAAAACGAATTTGATCTTCTCCATTTACACGAACCAGCTATCCCGAGTATCTCTTTATTGGCATGTTGGGCTGCCGAAGGAGCCATGGTCGGCACCTTCCATGTCTCTGCTAAACGACAGAAGGCAAGTTTTGCAATCGTTCCGATTCTTGAACCGGTAATAGAAAAATTATCTGCACGTATTGCAGTTAGCGAAGCAGCGCGACAAACGTTGCGTGATCATCTTGAGACAGATGCGGTGGTAATTCCAAATGGCATTAATGCTGAACTGATGCGCGGGAAAGTTCGTTCCGAATGGGGGGAGCAAACTTTAGGTTTCATGGGGCGATTCAACGAACCACGCAAAGGTCTAAAAGTCTTGATAGATGCCTTGCCGATAATCAGTCGGTTCATGCCAGAGATCAAAGTATTAGTTGCTGGACCTGGCAATCCAGATGAATTTCTTAAAGAGATTGATCCACAATTGCGAAATCGAATTCAATTCTTAGGCAGATTAACCGAAGATGAGAAGGCAGATTTTATGACTTCGGTCAGCGCTTTTGTTGCACCAAATACCGGTGGTGAATCATTTGGAATTATCTTGGCTGAGGCGCTAGCCGGTGGAGCCGCGGTTGTAGCAGCTGACATACCAGCTTTTGATGCGCTGCTTGAACATGGTAAATATGGAAAACTTTTCAAGTCCGAGGATTCAACCGATCTAGCCAAAGTGGTGATCGAATTACTACGTAATAAAGAAGAACGTGATTCACTTGCCATGAGCGGTCAGGAATATGCACAGCGTTTTGATTGGAGTGTGGTTGGCGAGGAGATTTTCGAAGTCTATGAGATGGCAATCGTCGGCAAAGGTAAAGTTGGTCTGGTGTCAGATAACCGGCCATGGAATCGAATCTGGAATAGATAATGTCTAATAGTGCGATTTACATATCGCTTTTCATTCTTTTTCTTTGGTACCTATCTTTCTCTGCCACGCGTTTAGATCGACTTCATCAAAGAGTCGAAACTAGTTGGGCTGCTTTGGATGGGCTATTGCAAAGACGTGCCGCAATTGCGTTAGAAATCGCGCATTCGTCGATGGCAGATCCAGGAATGGCATTGATTCTTAATCAGACAGCGCATCAAGCTCGTGAAGCAGATATCAGCGAACGCTCGGAGGCCGAGAGTGGTTTAACGGGTGCTCTTGGACTACTGCTGGATTACCAAGATACCGATGATCAACTCTTAAAAGAACTAAGTGATATCACCGATCGAATTCGAGTGGCCGTTAAGTTGCACGTAGAAGCAGTAAATCGAACTCAGTTAGTACGTAGGAAATTAATAGTGCGACTATTTAGATTGGCAGGTAATGCTCCATTGCCATCGATCCATAAATTTGAAGCCGATGCGATCTAAATTTATTGCTCTGGTACTCGTTCTAACTCTTCTGCCTTTAACAGCATGTGGAAACAAGAAAGTCTCCGCACTTAGTGGCAAAGAGGCGGTTGATGGGCCGATAATCGCGGTAAAGATCGATGACACTGATGAAGCTCACCCGCAAATCGGTATTGATAAAGCCGATCTAATTTATATCGAACAAGTTGAAGGTGGTTTGGTGCGATTAGCAGCAATCTTCTCTACACAAATTCCAGATCAAATAGGACCAGTCCGTAGCGCGCGAATTTCAGATATAGATCTACTTTCGCAATTCGGGAAAGTAGCTTTCTTTTACTCTGGGGCGCAGAGCAAATTCCTTCCAGTGCTAAGAGCCGCAAATCTGCATGATCTCGGCGCAGAACACGAGTCCCCAAAGATGTATATCCGAGATCCAAATAGATTCGCACCTTTCAATATGATTTTGGTTGGGCCTGAAGCCAAGTCACGTATCGCAAACTTGGATGTTGCGACTGCTAAGAATCTAGGTGCGAAAATAGGTTGGACCTTTGGCAAATTGTCTAACGCCGGCACCAGTGTTGATTCGGTCAAAATCAAATGGCCTGCCGCAAAATATGAAGCGAATTGGAATGGCAAAGGCTGGCAGCTTTTACATAATGGAACACCAGATGTAACGGCCGATGGAGTTTCATTGGCACCATCTACGCTAATAATTCAAAAGGTAGTAATTACCGACTCGGAATATCGAGACAAAGTCGGTGGTGTTACGCCGTTTTCTGTAACCATCGGAGAAGGAACTGGTTGGGTTCTACGTGATGGAATCGCAATCAAGGCAACTTGGAATCGCACCGATGCCGATAGCGGCACCACTTGGAGCGACGAAAAGGGCAATGAGATTAAGTTCGCACCCGGACAAGTTTGGATCGCGCTTACCGACCAAGATCCCGAATTTACCCAGGCGCCAGCCAAGAAGTAGAATCACGACCATGGCTGAACAAACGGGTACTGCTCGCGTTAAACGCGGCATGGCAGAGATGTTAAAAGGCGGCGTCATCATGGATGTCGTCAACTCCGAACAAGCGAAGATCGCAGAAGATGCGGGCGCAGTTGCAGTTATGGCCCTCGAGCGCGTACCTGCGGATATTCGCGCCCAAGGTGGAGTCGCTCGTATGTCTGATCCCGACATGATTGAGAAGATCAAAGCATCGGTTTCTATCCCAGTTATGGCAAAGGCGCGCATCGGACATTTCGCTGAAGCTCAAATTCTCGAATCCCTCGGAGTTGATTACATCGATGAATCCGAAGTTTTAACGCCCGCAGATTATGCAAACCACATTGATAAATGGTCTTTCAAGGTTCCATTTGTTTGCGGTGCTACAAATCTTGGCGAAGCCCTTCGACGAATCAATGAAGGCGCGGCAATGATCCGCTCCAAAGGTGAAGCTGGTACCGGTGATGTCTCAAACGCAGTTACACATATGCGCACTATCGGCGCAGAGATACGCAGACTCACATCAATGCGCGAAGATGAACTTTATGTGGCGGCTAAGGAATTAAATGCACCATATGAATTGGTTAAAGAAGTCGCGGCCACCGGAAAACTTCCGGTAGTTCTATTCACCGCTGGCGGTATTGCTACCCCTGCTGATGCATCCTTGATGATGCAACTTGGGGCAGATGGCGTATTTATCGGTTCTGGTATTTTCAAATCCGGTAATCCAGCTCAACGCGCAGCAGCTTGCGTCAAGGCGACAACTTTCTATAACGATCCAAAGGTAGTTGCCGATGTATCGCGCGGTCTAGGTGATGCGATGGTTGGTATCAACGTTGCGGATATTCCAGTCCCACATCGATTGGCTGAGCGCGGTTGGTAAATGCGAGTCGGCGTACTCGCGCTTCAAGGTGATTTTCGCGAACATCTATCAGCGCTAAATTCTTTACCTGGCGTAGTTGCAGTACCGGTTAAGCGAAGCGAAGAGATCGACCAAATTGATGCTTTGGTTTTACCAGGTGGTGAATCAACCACAATCGCTAAATTAGCCCGAATATTTGATGTTTTTGAAACCATTAAGAAGCGGATCAAATCAGGTTTGCCGGTTTATGGCTCTTGCGCTGGATTGATTCTGCTCTCAAATCGAATTCTCGATGGCGCTGAAGGGCAAGAGACATTTGGCGGTTTAGATATCACTTCTCGTCGCAATGCATTCGGTAGACAAGTCGATTCCTTTGAAGGTCAAATAGATTTTAACGGAATCGGAAAAATAAACGGGGTCTTTATCAGGGCACCTTGGGTGGAAGAGGTGGGATCTAGCGTTGAGGTTCTAGCGAGCGCGCATGGTCATCCAGTAGCGGTACGCCAAGGCAATTTATTTGCTACAAGTTTCCACCCAGAATTAACTGCGGATCTCGCAGTTCATCGCTATTTCATAGAGAATATTTGTAAGGTTGCGAAGCGCTAGTTAAACTCATGCAAATAGAAGTAACGATTAAAAGCAATCAGGGTGGGTGTTAATCATGTCCGGCCATTCCAAATGGGCGACAACCAAACATAAAAAGGCGATCATCGATGCGCGCCGTGCCAAGAGTTTTGCCAAATTAATTAAGGCAATCGAAGTCGCAGCTCGAAATGGTGGGCCTGATATTTCAGGTAACCCGGCTCTTTATGATGC